>NZ_JBGTCA010000285.1:0-26338 GCF_041749095.1 Aquiflexum sp.
TATAGCCCCGCCCTCCGTATCTGTGAGGGCCAAATACCGGGGAGCCAATGCTGAGGTGGTGGCCAAGACAGTGGTGATGCCCCTGGAAAAAGTCATCAACGGCGTACCCGGTATGACCTATATGACCTCTACCTCCAGTAACAAAGGCACCGGGTCTATAAAAATCTATTTTGATGCGGCTACCGATCCCGACAGGGCTGCTGTTGAGGTGCAGAACAGGGTAACTACGGTGGTGAACGAACTGCCGGAAGAAGTGATTCAGGCGGGTGTTACAGTGGAAAAAGAAGTGGAAGGCCTGTTGCTTTACATCAATGTGATGAGCGAAGATCCCTTACTGGATGAGAAATTCATCTATAATTTTGCGGACCTGAATATCCTGCAGGAGCTTAGACGTGTGGAGGGTGTGGGCTTTGCCGAAATCATGAGCACCAAAGATTATTCCATGCGGATTTGGTTAAAGCCGGACCGAATGACCTCCTACAGACTTTCTACAGAAGAACTGATTGCTTCCATCCAAGAACAAAACATCGAGGCGGCTCCCGGCCAGGTAGGGGTGAGTTCCGGTAGGGATGCCCAGATGCTCCAGTATGTACTCCGCTATCCGGGCAAATTCTTTGAACCTGCCCAATACGAAAACCTGGTCATCCGCTCGGATATGGAGGAAGGTTCCATCCTGAGGCTAAAGGATGTGGCTGAAATAGAATTTGGATCGCTCAATTATGGCAGGATATCCAAAACCGACGGTAAGCCAGCGGCCTCTGTGATGATCATCCAGCGCCCCGGCTCCAATGCAAGAGATGTGATAGAAAAGGTAAAAGAAAGGATGACCGAACTCAAAGTTTCAGCTTTTCCTCCCGGCATGGACTATAAGATCACCTATGATGTATCGCGTTTTTTGGATGCTTCCCTGAAGGAAGTGCTTATCACCTTGCTGGAAGCATTTTTATTGGTGTTTTTGGTTGTCTTTATCTTCTTGCAGGATTTTAGGTCTACCCTGATACCTGCCCTGGCAGTGCCGGTAGCCCTGGTGGGTACTTTGTTCTTTATGCAGTTACTGGGATTTTCCATCAATCTGCTGACCTTATTTGCCATGGTGCTGGCCATAGGAATAGTAGTGGACAATGCCATTGTAGTGGTAGAGGCTGTTCATGCCAAAATGGAGGGGCTTAACCTCAACCCTATGGATGCCACTGTGGAGGCTATGAAGGAAATAGGTTCTGCCATAGTCTCGATTACCTTGGTCATGTCCGCAGTTTTTATTCCGGTAGCTTTTATGGAAGGTCCGGTGGGGGTTTTCTACAGGCAGTTCTCCATTACACTGGCCATTGCCATCGTAATATCCGGGATCAATGCGCTCACGCTAACCCCTGCCTTATGTGCGCTGCTGCTGAAAAACCACTATGGCAAAGAAAAAAGCAGATCCCTGCTTCAACGCTTTTTCAATGGCTTTAATTCTATTTATTCTTCTTTTGCTGACAAATACAGGTCAACTCTGGGCGTACTGGCTGGAAGAAAGCTGGTCACCTTGCTCCTGCTGGTGGTCTTCTTTGGAGCCACCTGGGGAATGGCCAGTATCCTGCCCACCGGATTTATCCCCATAGAGGATCAGGGTATGATTTATGTCAATGTCACCTCTCCTGTAGGAGCCACGGTAGAAAGGACCGAAAAGGTACTGGATGCCATCCAACAGCTGGCCTCCCCTATCGAGGAAGTATCTTCCATCTCAACCCTGGCAGGCTATAGCTTGTCCAGCGGCTTGTCCGGAGCCTCCTTTGGCATGGGGATGATCAACCTTACCAATTGGGGGGAAAGGGATATTCCCATCAATAGGACAATAGAGAAACTGGATTCTGTCACCCGCAATATTTCCGATGCCTCTATCAGCTTCTTCCTACCTCCTACCGTGGCGGGGTTTGGTAACTCCAGTGGCTTTCAGATGAAAATGCTGGACAGGACAGGAAGCGGCAACCTGACTAGATTCGGGACTGTTTCGGATGAATTTGTACAGGCATTGAGCGAGGCTCCTGAGATTGGCCATGTCTTCACAGAATATGAGGCCAATTACCCCCAGTATATGGTCCATGTGGACCAGGACCTGGCCGCAAAAAAAGGCGTTACGATCAATAAAGCCATGAGTGCCCTTCAGGTATTGATGGGAGGAAAATTTATTTCTGATTTTGTCAGGTTTGACAATATGTATGATGTGATGGTCCAAGCCGCTCCGGAGTATAGAGAGAGACCTGATGATGTCCTAAATGTGCAGGTTAAAAACCAGCTAGGCGAAATGGTTCCTATCTCTTCCTTTGTCACTTTGGAAAGGGTATATGGGCCTGAGCAACTCGAGCGGCATAATATGTATCTTTCTTCCAAAATCAAGGGTTCCCCGGCCCTTGGATATTCTTCAGGAGATGCCATAGCAGCCATCGAAAGAGTGGCTGCAGAAATATTGCCCCAGGGGTATGGTTATGACTGGTACGGGATGACCAGAGAGGAAGTGGGATCAGGTAACCAGGCCATATTTATCTTCGCTATCTGCCTGCTGTTTGTCTATCTCCTGCTGGCAGCACAGTACGAGAGTTTCCTTCTTCCACTGCCGGTGATCCTGTTTTTACCTGCAGGTGTACTTGGATCTTTTACGGCTCTGTATTTACTGGGCCTTGAAAACAATGTTTATGCCCAGGTGTCACTGATCATGTTAATAGGTTTGTTGGGCAAAAATGCGATCCTGATCATAGAGTTTGCCATCATCAAAAGAAAAGAAGGGTACCCTGTACTAAAAGCCGCCATAGAAGGCTCGGTGGCCAGATTAAGGCCTATCCTAATGACCTCTTTTGCCTTTATAGCAGGCATGATACCGCTTACCATCGCTTCCGGAGCAGGGGCAATAGGCAACCGGTCCATTGGTACGGCTGCAGCGGGCGGCATGCTCACCGGTACTTTGTTTGGCCTGATTCTCATACCAGGACTTTATGTGCTGTTTAGCAGAAGGGTTAAAGAACAAAAAAAGGAAAAAGCTTTGGTTGAAGCTTGAGGGATGTTGGATGCCGGATGATCTATGCCTGTCGAATAAAGAGAGACCAAGGACCTATACTGAATAATATAAAAATTTAAATGAAGCAGATTTATAATATAATTTTGATTTTAATGATGACTTCTTTGGCCTATTCCTGCAAAACGATGGAGATTCCACCAATGCCGGATATGCCCAGGGTTCCTGCCGGTTTTCTGGGTAGCAGTGATAGTGTGAGTATCGGAGAAATTCCCTGGGAGCAGTTTTTCGATGACCCATATCTGGCAGATCTGATCGGAACGGCACTGGATCAAAACCTTGATCTTCTCACTGCTATGGAAAGGATAGAGATAGCCAGGACCACCCACAGGATAAGCAGGGGGGCACTATATCCCTCCGTAGATGGTATTATCAGGTACAGGTCCGGAGATATCCGCCCCAATCTGCTGGGCGGCACGATCAACGGAGATCGAAATGTGGTCAATAGGCTGGAAAATAATTTTGTGGGCGTACAAAGTTACTGGGAGCTGGATATATGGGGCAAGTTGAGGGACAGACGGGAGGCAGCCTTTAACCGTTTTCTGGCCTCCCAGCAGGCAAGGCACCTGATGGTGACCAATGTAGTGGCGGAGGTGGGCCATCTGTATTACGACCTCTTGGGCTTTGATATGGAGCTTGCTACTATAGATAAAAATATTGAGTTTCAGAAGATGGCGCTGAAGCTGATCGAAATCCAAAAATTAGCCGGCCGGGCCACGCAATTGGCCGTACAGCAGTTTGCGGCCCAGCTCCTTTCCACCCAAAGTTTGCGGTTTGAGAAATTACAGGATATCATAGCCACGGAAAATGCCCTAAACAACCTGCTGGGGCAATATCCCAAGGCAGTGGAAAGAGCGGAATCTCTCTCAATTGTTAATCTACCCGTGGTGGTCCATACAGGAGTACCCGCTGATATGTTGCTCAGGAGACCGGACATACAGGAGGCAGAGCTGGAATTGCATGCAGCTAGGTTAGATGTAGAGGCCGCCAGAAAGGAATTTTTCCCAAGCTTCAACCTGGTTCCTTATGTAGGGCTCAATGACAGGAGCATACCCGCCGCATTTCAGTTTCCCGGAGCCCTTACCATAGGATTATTGGGAGGCATCACCAGTCCCATATTCAATCAGTTTAGGATAAGAGCCTTTTTCAACCAATCCATTGCCGAAAACAGAATAGGGGTATATGCTTATCAACAGGCGGTATTGAACGGCTACACAGAAGTGATGACCGGTCTGAGCAGGATAGAAAATCTGAGAAACAAATACCGGGCTAAAGAAGAAGAGACGGAACTACTGTTAAATGCAGTATCCACGGCCAATGAACTCTTTAGAGGGGGCTATGCCTCCTATCTTGAAGTCATCACCGCGCAGGCAAGAGTGCTTGAAACAGAACTGGAGATGGCCAATACCAGAAAAGAGATCTTTCATGGTGTGATAGACCTATATCGGGCACTTGGAGGAGGCTGGTAAAGTGATATGGGCTAAACCCTCATTTATAGTTCGACATTATTAACAGTTTTTCCATTTAAAGCCCCTTCTTAGCATAAATGAAATATACTTAATTCCCGCATAGCAGTGGCTGGCTGCCTACCGGAAAGGATTTGGCTTTTAAACTAATCCTCTCCCTCCCTATAAAAATCCTTCCAGATGTCCGTCAACATTCCCTTATCCATCTTTCCGGTATAAACCAATAACCTGTACCGGATGACTTCCTTTTCTCCCTCCGCTATTTTCCAATCTCCCAAAATCTGTCTTGATGGACCCATTCCCATCTCATTGTCCACCCGCCATGGAGTCGGAAAGGCTTTGTTTTCGGGATGGTCAAATATGGCGATGTGTGCAAAATCTTCCCGGCCGTCAAGCTTTATCCCAATATCACTCCAGATAGAACGCTGCCCCTCAAGTTCGAGATTCCGCAATCCGGAAGCACTGATGATTTCTCCTACTGTCTCCTTCACCCAAGGCATGCGGACAAAGAGCCCTCCAACATAAAATTTTTCCATCAGCACATCGGATTTGGCTTCTCCTGTCCATTGCAGATCCAGCACATATTGTCCATCAAAATGCTGCATGGTCCAATCTTGGGTTTCGACCAAGATCGTCTTTCCGTTTTCATCCAACATATCATACACCGTCTGCCATTTTACCTGAGTCCCCTCATCTTCCAATACAGTGGCAGAAACCCCACGCCAATAATCATCTTTCCAGTTCATGAAATAATCACGCCCATTTACTTTTTTCAGGCCCCAATATATTCCTGTCTGATGCGGGTGATGGGAAGGCCGGTATTCTGTCATCACTCCATTTCCATCAGGTGTAATAAGGGGGTGGATGTAGGGTCGCTCATTTTGTTTGGCGATTTGGGTTAAAATTGGCTTATCGGATTGGTCTTGAAATACAGAAATGCTCCCGAAAGTCTTATCCTGTTTAATCCGTAATGGTTTGGCAACTTTTTGTTGCCTGGATTTTTGATTTTCTGACAGCAGGTTTACAATATAAGTATCATCCAAAGGGGTGAGGTTTAAATCTCCGGTCTGTATGCGGACATTGCGGAAGCGGATAGAAAAACTACCCTGGGGATCGTTTTCATTATTGGCATGCAATTGCAGGCCGATAAAACCTTTTGGGTATCTGTCATCAATGAGATGGGCTGCAGGAACGCCATTTATCCAAGTTCTCATTATGGGACCTACTGCTTCTATTCTGTAGCTGTTCCATTGGTACCCGTTTTTATCGTCTCTTTTAAAAGCATCTTTCGCAGCTTGACTCATTTTGTCAGGTGGATAAATCCAACCACGGTCCGCCCCTTCTTCATAAATGGCCCCACTCCATTGCTGTGGCTTTGGATCAACTTCCATTTGGTATCCATGGACGCGGCCATTTTTGAAATCATCATAACTCAAGGAGCGGAATTGGACTCCGGAATTATTCATCAGTGTATCAATTGATACCTCAAGCTCCAGCACAAAATCACCAAATTGCTGTAGGGTACACAGAAATCCGTTCGGCTCTCCGGGAATAGTCCTTCCCACGATCATCCCGTCCTTCACTTCCCAAATATGCTTCCCATTGAGCTCCTGCCAACCGCTAAGGTCTTTTCCATTAAAAAGGCTTGTCCAGTTTCCCTCCTGAGCCAAAGATGGTGCGGAAAGGGAAAAGTAAATTGCTAGCAGCAGCGGTATAGAAGTGGTTATGTTTTTTTTCATTTTGAATGATTTTTGATAAAGTCAAGATTTTTTGGGGGGATTCATGCCATGACTTTGAGCAGGAACCTTTGAGGTCTTCCTACCGCGACGACAGGACCTCGAAGGTTTTTCCATTTCTTTTTACCAGTAACTCTTCCTCTGACCAAAAACCTTCGAGGTCTAAAAAAAGACCTCAAAGGTTAGAGCAGAAACCTTGGAGGTTTGGAAAAAAACCTCAAAGGTTGTCTTCAGTCAGGCAAGGCAAATGCAATCACCGAATCTCCAACTTTGGTGCCGTTTTTTCCGCCACCACCTGCAGCAATCACCACGTATTGTTTCCCATCAACCATATACACACTTGGGGTGGCGTAGCCACCTGCCGGCAACTGATATTCCCACAAGACCTGCCCCGTAAATTTATCAAATGCCCTGATTTTTTCGTCCGGTGTTGCCGCTATAAATACTACATTGCCGGCTGTTACCACAGGGCCGCCAAAACTTTTGGAACCCGTATTCCTGATTCCCTGGGCAACCAGTTCAGGGTATTCTCCCAAGGGAACCTTCCAAAGAATTTCTCCTTTATCAAGATCCACCGCATTGAGCGTCCCCCAGGGCGGAGAGATTGCAGGGTAACCATTCTGATCGACAAAGAAGGGTGCAATATTGGCGTATCGGGGTGCTTTGGAGGTTGTATTATCCGACTTACTGACTTTATCCAATTTGACTTCGTCGCTTTTCAGATAGGCAACAAGATCATCCAGATGCTTATCGGAATAATGGCTAAAAGCCGGCATCATACCACGCCCAAAGGCCAGTATGGATTTGATTGAATCGCTGTTGAGTCTTATGTCAGTAAGCGGAGGAAACAAGGGCGGATTGCCTACCTTATTTAATCCATGACAGGCAGTACATGCTGTGTTGTAAATCATTGCCCCCCTCTGCGCGGGTGTGGCCTTGGCCGTGTCAATGTTTGTCAATGGAATCAGGCTGTGTATGGTCGGTGCCTCGTTGATGTTGACAAACATGACATTGGTGGCAGGATCAAAAGCGGCCCCGCCCCATTCTGCGCCGCCCTGATGTCCCGGCAAGGTAATCACACCCGCCATGGAAGCCGGGGTATATAATGGACCGGTTTCATGTTTTCTGAATATATTCAGGACATACTCATGGGTTTCGGGTGTTATGTTGCTCAGATCAGATTCCCGAAGAGAGGTACGGTTAAGTGGCGGTGGCTTTAAAGGAAAAGGCTGTGTGGGCCAGGATTCTTCTCCCGGAACCTTAGAAGCAGGTACAGGTAGGTCGACAACGGGAAATACAGGTTCCCCTGTTTCCCGGTCCAACACAAATGTCAGCCCCTGTTTGGTAAGCTGGACCACAATGTCCCTGGATTTCCCGTCAACAGTAACCGTGGCTAAGATCGGTGCCGGAGGCAGGTCATAGTCCCAAATGTCATGACGAAGGGTCTGATAATGCCAGATTCTTTCCCCTGTGGTGGCATCAAGGGCAATCACACAGTTGGCAAATAGATTTTCTCCTTTTCGCATTCCTCCGTAAATAAAATCCGGAGCCGGTGAACCGGTCGCAAAGAATACCCAACCCCGGTCTTCATCCAGGGTCAGTCCGCCCCAGGGATTTGTCCCGCCGTAACTTACTCCCTCTTCAAATTCCCAAGTGTCATAACCCAATTGTCCAGGTTGTGGGATGGTATGAAAAATCCATTTGAATTCCCCTGTCAGGGCATCATATCCTCGCACATCTCCTGGAGTAGACGGGTCTTCTTCTGGTGTGCGTCCTCCGATAATGATAAAGTTCTGGTAGACCATCCCTTGGCTAGTCGCTTCAAAATCAACCTGTTCAGTATCCTGAGGTAAATTTTTTCTTAAATCGATCCAACCGTTTTCGCCAAAGGAGGTGATCAATTGCCCGGTCTTGGCATCAATGGCATACACCCGGTCTTTTACAAAATTCAGGATCCGCTGATTATTTCCATATACATCTTCCCAATAGGTAAGTCCCCTGTTCCTTCCCCTAAACGGTCTTTCGTCATTTCTGTAATCATCCGGTCTGAACACCCATAGTTCCTTTCCGGTAGCAGCATCTAATGCCACGGCATTTACTTCAGGAGTGGTGAAATACAGTAATCCGTCTATGATAATGGGATTGGCATACATACCGGGGCCCGTAGGATTTCCGTGACGGTACTCCCAGGCTTTCACTAGGTGCTGGACATTTCCGGTATGGATCTGATCCAGTTCAGAGTATTGGATTCCTGTGGAATGTCCCCTGTAAATCCCCCAATCTTTGTGGTTGTTGAGTCTGCTTTCCCATTGATGATCCTGAGATTGATCAGTATCCACTTTTTCAGTGCAGGATATTGCAAGAAGTATAAAACCCAAAAACCATTGTTTATTTCTAAAGAGGTATTTGATGCTCATAAATAATGCTCTAACATATTATTTAATATTAAATATTTGCTTTGTGATTTTCCCCTAAAGGGTAACAGGTGACCCGTATGGTGCAATATAACATACCTTCAGATTATATCCTTCTTTTACTCCATCGGCGGCAGCAACCGGTGTTTCTTTAAAAATTGTCTTCCTTTATTACTTTATGCAAAATGATTTTATAGCCCATCATTTTCCGGATGTCGATCGTTTAATTAATCATAAATGTTTAAATTCAACCATGAAAAATGAAGATAAGATCGTGGAACTGCTTTCTAAGATGCTTGTTAATCAAGACAGGATTGAAAGCAGGTTGGACAAATTAACTGACGAAGTGGATAAATTAGCGACAGGTCTAGACCAGCTTGGAACCGGTGTGAATCAGCTTGGAACCGGTTTGGACCAGCTTGGAACCGGTGTGGATCAGCTTGGAACCGGTTTGGAATTATTAGCCAATTCCCAGGAAAGACTTGTAACTATTCAGGAAAGGCAGGAAAAGATTTTGATAAAAATACTGGAGGTTTTGGCGGACGATGTTCCCAAGTTTGATGAACTGATTGAAATGGATCAACTTGGTGGGAAAAAGGTGGTGCTTAGGAAAACGAAGTGAGGATAATTTCAATCATGAAGAATTCCGGTTTCAAATCCATCAATACTTGTGGTGTTTTTATTTTTCCAATATTCATTGATTTTCAATAAACTCTTTTAGTTCAGTTTTAATAAAATCTAATTTCTTTCCCATATTCCAAATGAAGATAATCGCGTTGATGACAATTAGACTAATCCATTCTAAATTAATCTAAAGACTCTATTTCTTGAGCTTTATTTTTTGAAGCAAACAATATCGACGAACCTGTACCCATTCCAATTACTGAGCGCATAGCTTTTTCCGGTTCTATGTCTAAGAATCTTAATTGGGAAGCAGGAAAATGATAAATGTTCCCATTCATTGGGTTTGGTGCAGTCGGTACAAAAACCGTATATATATCTTTTGATACAACTTCAGTGACGAACCCAGTCATCAGTACTCCTGTATTATAGGGATCTACCAAAACTACCTGACTAAAAGGCATTTTCTTCAGTCCAGTAAATTGGGCAATAATTTCCTGTAGAGTAGAATATAATGGAATGTGAAGTAAATAGTTATTTTCAAAACTTTTAAAAGATCTTTTACCTCTGGTATTTCTCATAATTAGACCTATGATGAATATCAGTGCAATTAGTATCAATAAAGCCAATACATTAATAATTAATGCGTGTGATTCTGCATTTTTATCCAATAAGGAGCTGATTGGAGCAACCAAATTGAAAACAAATTTAAATACTAAGGATAGTAAAAATAATATAATGATGGTTGGTAAAACCAATAGTAATCCATTCATTAATGTTTTGATAAAGAATGATTGAGTCCATAATTTATCTGCGGAGGCCAATTTACCGTTTGGCAATGATGAAGCGTTTCTCATTAAATTTATTTCAGATTAAAGTTTAGCATGTAAATAAGATTTTGTTCTAAGCGAGCAAATTACATAATTGCTACAACGTTTAATCACTTAAAAATGTTAATTAACTCCCAAAAGCTGCTATTGCAATCAATTATCTGACTATCAGGAATAAAAAATTTAGATCAAAATACTGGAGGTTTTGGCGGGCGAGAGTTTAATGAACTAATTGAATGGAACATCTTGAAGTGAAAAATGACGTTCTTAGGAAAAAAAACGGGGAATGTCCATACGCCCTATTAGTACCTTATCGCCTTAAATTCCCAGTCAGGATGGACTTTTCTCATTTCAAAGAGATCATCCCTTTTTTTAAGTCCACAGTTCAAATAATTATTATGTAGCTGGGAAAGTGCGGCTTTATCCAATTCGACCCCAAGGCCGGGTGAAGAGGGCACCTGCACCGCCCCTTCTTCAAACCGGAATTGTCCTCCAAGAATGACTTCATCGGATTGCCAGGGATAATGGGTGTCCAGGGCATAGGTAAAATTGGGCAGGGCCGCTCCAAGGTGGACCATCGCCGCCAAAGAAATCCCCAAGTGACTGTTGGAATGCATGGACAGATTCCTTCCGAAGACCTCACAGATTCTTGCCAGTTCCATGGAAGCCTTCAGTCCTCCCCAAAAATGGTGATCACTTAAAATAATGTCTTCAGATCCCATGGCTATACTTCCCGGAATATCCTCAAATGAGGTGGTACACATATTGGTAGCCAAAGGCGTTTGGATGGATTTTTTCAACAGCGCCATATTTTCCTGTCCCCTGACAGGATCTTCGAGGTATTCCAAAATCGGTTCCATCTGTTTGCCATATTTCAATGCGGTATCAGGTTTCCATATCGCATTGGGATCAAAACGAAGGGGGATTTCATCTCCAAAAGCTTTTCTCAGCGCAAACATGGCTGCTACTTCCTCATCCGGTTCAAAAGCACCACCTTTCAATTTGATGGATTGAAAGCCATAATGCCTGCACATGGCTTTGGCCTGCCGGACGATACCTTCAGGATCCACAGCCTCTTCCTGTCTGGCAGCAGCCCAGCCTTTTGCATGGGGATCTTTGGCAAAGCCCAATGCTCCTCCGGCACCTTCATATTTGTAAAAAAGATAAGCCGCAAAGGGAACCATATCCCGCATCTTTCCGCCCAGCAAGTCCACCACGGGCCTGCCCGTGATTTTTCCCATGATATCCAGACAGGCGACTTCAATGGCGCTGAACACATGCACAAGCCGCCTTTGGTCCCAGGGGGCATCGCCCCTGTCCGCAGCGGAATCCCTACCAAAATGATCCGTCAGGGCTTTACGGATGCCATTGAGTTGAAAGGGATCTTTTCCAATAATGAGTTTTTTGGCAGATTCCAATGCCAGGTCAATATCAACGTTACCGGGGATTTCACTGATGCCCGAAATATTATCCTCTGTGACCAACTCCACGATCGTCCTCAAGGCATAAGGTGCATGCAAACCTGCCGCATTCAACAAGGGAGGATCAACAATCGCTATTGGGGTTATGTGGAATTGAACAATCTTGGGTCCTTTTATTTTATAAAAATCATCTTTTTTCATTTATAGGATATTTTGGTTTATCGGTTCTGTTTTGGTTCCCCGATTTACATCGGGACAGGCCTTGGTTCTCTGATTCTTGGGGACAGGCATTGGTTTTTACAATTTCAATCACCTACTTCCCAACCTTTTCTCCATGAGTTTGGCTAAAGCCAATTGGTCATTAACCCTCCAAAAAACCTACCGCTAAAGCAGTAGGCTATTGAATTAGCTTCCTACGAAGGTGGGAATCTTACACCGAACAATTTCAAACTTCCTGCTCTTCAACCATTTGACTTTCCACAAGAGATTCTTCATTTCGCTGAAAGATTTGTCTAAATTCAAGACTTTCCAATAGCTCATTCAGAATGACGCTACATTTACGTCATCTCAACAAGACTGCTGCATACTGAAAACTGCAATTGCCATTGCCTACAGAAACTGCCCACTAATTACTGAAAACTGTAAACTGCCCACTGCCCACTGCCCTCTGATCACTGCCCACTGATCACTGATCACTGCCTACTGAAAACTGTCCCCCTATACCGGCAAGCTTCTCCATCAAAAGATAAATCGCACTGTGGTCCAACTCTCCGTCACCTTGGGCCAATACAGCATCCATGTGGGATGACACCATAGCGGAACCATAAAGCGGAACCGAAAACTCTTTCCCTGCTTCCAAAGCAATGTTCATGTCTTTTCTGTGCAATTTAATTTTAAAGCCGGGAGCAAAATTTCCGTCAATGATCCTTTGACCGTGGAGGTCCAAAATCCGGCTTTGGGCAAACCCGCCAAGAAGTGCCTCTCTCATTTTTTCAAGATTAACCCCCGCTTTTTTGGCTATGGCAAAAGCTTCGGCAACTGCCTGAATGGTCATTCCCACAATCATCTGGTTGCAGGCCTTGGTCATTTGTCCGGCACCTGCATCTCCGATCAAAACCGCACTTTTGCCCATAACCTCAAAGAGGGGCAAAACCTTATCAAAGGCAGATTGGTTTCCTCCGACCATTATGGATAAGTTGCCGGATTCGGCACCCACCTGACCTCCGGAAACCGGTGCGTCCAAAGCCTCCACTCCGACCTTTTGCATGGCATCAAAGACCTCCTTTGATGTAGAAGGTGCTATGGTGGACATATCGACGAATATAGAACCTTTCTTTATTCCCTGTAGCACACCATTTTCTCCAAAAACCACCTCACTGACATCCGGTGAATCCGGCAGCATGGTGATCAATACATCACTGTTTTGCGCAATTTCCTTACAGCTCCCAAATGATTCTGCCCCAGCGGACACCAGTTCCCCGCTTGCCTGATTTTTTTCATAAACCAAAAGAGAATACCCTGCCCGGATCAAATTCAGCGCCATGGGCTTTCCCATGATTCCTATTCCTATAAATCCTATTGTTTTCATTTTTATTGACTTTTATTTAAAAATATAATTTTTTAGACATAACCGCAATTACATTAGCTCATGTTCTGGCAAAATGCCGGAAGACCGAAGACGGAAGATCCCGGCAAATAGAAGGATAACCATATTTTAATTTCTTCCATACGACCAATTTTAGCCCTCTGTTGATATGGCCTGAAGCAATGCACTGATATGACCATAGGCGAAAGAAAAAGCCTGAAGATTTGCGCCAGGGGCATCACTGTAAGGTACATGATCGGGCATCACCATACCATCATATTCCACATCCCGTAACGCCCGCATCACATGAAAGAAATTCATATCTCCGTTGTCAGGGTAAACTTCCTGAAAATTATTCCATCCTCCTTTGATATTTCTGAGGTGGACATTGAAAATCTGTTTTCTTTTTCCTACCCAATCAATAATGGGAAAAATTTCAGTGGCCGGATCATTTAATCCTTCGGCAATTGATCCTATACAAAAATTAAACCCATGATAGGGACTGTCATATAATTGGGCAAACCTTTTGATTCCTTCAAAAACATCCGGACTATTCCAACGGGTAATTCCCCGATAACCTTCAGGGGCGGGAGGGTCAGCTATATGATTGGCAAGTTTGACTTTATACTCCTCCGCAACTGGAAGAACCCGGTCCAATAAGTAAGTAATCCTTTCAAAAATCTCCTCAATACCTACATTACCGGCTACAGTAAGGGGTTGTTCCATTTTCAGTGCTTCTTCATAATTCCAGGTGCTATAAGAGGTATTTCCTCTTTTGGGATCAATCGTACGCTCGGTCCTCAAAACCGGTAAGATGGTTGTATTGTAATTCAATACTTTAATGCCTGTTTTTGCAGCTACTTCAATCATTTGTTGGATCATTTCGATCTCACGGTCTCTTTCCGGACTTTTTCCGAGCATGATATTAGGGACTGCAACCCGATCTATACCGGCAGATGTAAGGGGAAGATGATAGGCATCCAGGTTGATGTGGTATTTTTCACAAGCTTCTTTCTTCCGTAACGAGTCTTCCAGATCCCAGCCTTTGCCTGCTATCATGGCCGGCATACCTCCATCCAGGTGGTAGACACCATGTCTGGCTTTGAAGGCCAGGTTCTCTTCAGTTGTTCCACCTGACTGACAGCCCAATTTCATCAAAACTTTTTTTCCAGGTTGTGATGTGGCCTCCACAGGTTTATCCTGGGGAGAAGCACACCCACTGAAGGATGTCCCAAGTGTGACAGCCCCTACCGAACCTGCCGAAAGTAGCTTTACAAATTTTCTCCGTTGAATATTATCAGCGTTGTTCTCAGATGATTTTTGGGTTTTCATAATTGATTGTTTTTAAGTGTGTATGGAAGTATAGAAGTGAGTAAGTGGGAAGTTGAGGATGTCGGATGTCGGATGACCATGACTGCCGTCAGGCAGGCGATGACCGATGTTGGGAAGTGGGAAGCCCGGAAGGTGACGATGTCTGAAATCCACAGACCACTTTTGGTAACCTCGTATTTTATGTATTGCAGAGAATACATCTGGATTTTGAATATTTTGGTAAGGTTGCGGATAGCGCTATTTTTAAGTTTATTTTCCATGGATTTATAGTAAAGGAAAAAGTTTTGCAGCAATCATAATTGTCGCCAACCCTGCAAATCCCATAATGGTAAGCAATGGGGAAAAAGTGCGCAAGGCTTCCTTTTCCGTCAAGTTGCTCATTTTGCATACAATCCAAAAACCGCTGTCATTCATCCAGGGAACCAATTTGGATCCACAGGCAATGGAAAGTCCTAAATAGAGCTGGTGATAATCCAAGGAGATATTAGCCATCCCCGCCAGAATTCCGGAAGCAGTAATCATGGCGACGGTGGCGGATCCCTGGGCGGTACGGACCATCGCAGTAATGAAAAAGGCCAGGGGAATCAATGCCATCTGATACCCCTCGGTTAACCCGGCAATCCTAAGACTGATACCAGTCTGCTGAAGCATAGCCCCGAAAGCACCTCCAGCAGCAGTGATCAATATAATTACTCCGGCACTGGTCAGTGCTGCCTGGACAGATGAAACTACCAAATCCCGGTCATCTCTTTTCTGGGTGACTACAGTCACCAAGGCCGCTAAAGCTCCTAAGATCAGGGCCAGGTTCTTTTCCCCCAGAAAATTCACCCCTTCTATCACCCAACTCAAACTTTCATTTCCTTCAGATACATTAGTTCCTAATGAAAACGATTCCAAAGCTGCTTTGGCACTGATCAAAACCAGGGGAATGAAGATCGGAAGCAGCGAAACGCCAATACCAGGTAAAAGGGAAGTATTCTTTTCAGAAAGGTTTTGGATGTCTTTCAAGGGTGCATCCAATGAATCCCGAAGCGGAATTTCCCATCGTTTATTGGCCCATAGGGCAAAAGCATATCCTACTATAATGGTAACTAGACCTACCAGCGTACCCCCTATCATCATCATTCCTATGGGAATATCCATTTCCACGATAAGGAACAAAGGACCCGGCGTGGGTGGAACAAGGGAATTTGCCATGGCAGCCCCTGCGGTCACACAAAGCACCAGAAGCAGGTAACTCTTTTTAAGCCGCATGGCCATCGCCTTGGCCAAAGGTATCATCAGGTAAAATACCGTGTCAAAAAACACCGGAATACCCAGGAAAAAGCTGCTGCTCAAAAAGGCCAAAGGCGCATTCTTCTCTCCGGTAATTCCTAAGATGGATCTGACAATCCGTTCAGCCGCACCACTGACAAGCATACATTTTCCGATGATCGCAGCCATGGCTATCAATATACCGATCTGACCGGCCGTAGTGCCAAATGCTGTAGCAATCCTATCTCCTATGGCGCTTCTGGACAGTGCCTCGGCGGCCTGTTGGCTCATTCCTTTACTCAAGCCGAATTGTACAATTGAAGCAGCAGGTGTCATCAATGCTACCACAATCGCAGCGAGTAAAAGAGCCAGAAAAGGGTTTAGCCGAAATCCAATAATTCCCCCTACCACGATGACCATTCCAACCAATAAAATAACAATAGGATCCTGAAGCATAAAGGCTTAGTTATTCATATTATCGGTTTTCATTTGATTGAGCTTTTTGGCAAGTTCCGCAGCACCGTTGGCTACAAAAGAAGCATCTGAACCGCAAGCAATCATCTGTAAGCCCATAGCCTGGTATGCAGCAAAATCCTTGGGATCAAATATCAATATACCCGTGGATTTCCCGACTTTTTTGGCCGCTGTGACTATTCTTTTCAATGCATTTGTAAACAAGGGATGATCGAGCTGTCCAAATACGCCCAGAGACATGGAAAGGTCTGCCGGACCAATAAACAGGACATCCACGCCGTCAATGGCCGCGATACTTTCTACATTTTCCAAGGCTTCCAAAGTCTCAATTTGGATGATCCCTACTATATCTTCCTGGGAATTGGCAACATACGCATCAAAATTTTTTCCAAATCCGGTTGCCCTTATCATTTTGGCCACCCCCCTTTGCCCAAATGGCGGGTAGTGCATTCCTTTGACAGCGGTTATGGCGTCTTCCACGGTTTTGATCTGTGGGCACATCACCCCTTCGGCACCTACGTCCAGCACCCGATGGATCCTTTGCCTGGCAACGCTTTCCACCCGGACCACCGGGGCAGCCGTGGTGTTTGCCAGTGCCTGAAGTTGGTGAAGCAGGTCTTTGGGTTCACCTGCTCCATGCTCCAAATCCAGTAAAACCCAGTCAAATCCGGCAAGCCCGACGATTTCGGCTGTCAAAGCGCTACCAAGATTTAACCAGCAACCGCTCAGTGTTTCTCCGGCGGCCAATCTTTTCTTCAAACCTTTCATAATTTTGGGTTTTGATCTATAGTTGATTTTTAAATTAGCAATAAAATTTATAAATCACTATTTCACATCCCACCAAACCCTCGTATCCATGATATTCGGTCCCTGACGGTTAATGGCCGCTTGGACGTTGGCCGCATTTACATTGGATTCGGCATCGGTATAGGTTAACCTCCGTATAAAATCTTCTGTCTGCAGATCACTTCCTGAAAAGGTATTGGGTGAAAGAACCGGAAAACCCGACCTTCTGAAATTAGCCCAGGATTCCGGACCATTCAGGAAAGTCGCTACCCAATATTCGGTATTGATTTGTTCCAATTCCCTGCCGATTTCTAATGGGTTGGCATTTAAATAAGCTTCAATAGCAGGTACTGCTATAGCTGTATTTGCTCCGTAGGATGCCAGCTGTTGCATGTGTGCCTCGATTCCTCTTCTATACGCCTCCGCAGCACTTCCAGATGCCCAATTCCGATGTCGGGCTTCTGCCAACAGCAATTGCGTCTGCCCGTATGTCACCAAAAAACTGGGGGCCTGTATTGCAGCCATCCTGGTCCGGTCCAACTGACTGTAATCCCAAAGACTTGCCAATCCACTTGCCTGCACCGCACTTGAGATCGTCGTATTATCAAAGCCCAACGGCATGCCGATCTGAACACCCGGGTTCCGGTTGGCATTGGCAGGGACTTGGCCTGCACCACTGGTAGCACCCACATATCGGACAGCAATTGAAGCCAATCTTGGATCATCATTCTCCATTAAATAGGAAACGAAATCCTCTGCCAAATAGAAGAAGGCCGACTGACCACCATTAAGCTGGGCACCGATGTTGTTGGTGAAGTCAGCTGTATGCCGTATTATAGCATTATCCGCATTCGACTGCATAAGCCCTCCGGCTACCGCTTTGGCCACATATTCCGCAGCTTTGGTAGGATTAACTTTTGAATGTCGCATCGCAGCCCGTAGCAACAGAGAATAACCAAGCCGTTTCCATTTGTTTAAATCGCCGGAATATAGTACCTCTGCCGGAACAGGGGCACCTGCAGGATTTATAGCTGCAGAAGCACTTTCCAGTTCTTTGAGAATATCATCGTACACTTGTTCCTGGGGATCATATACCGGGCTTGTTATACCCTCCAGAAAAACCCTTCCGGCTTCAAAATAGGGGATATCGCCATAGGTATCTGTCAATACCATAAAGGTATAAGCCTTGTAAATTCGGATAATGTGCCGAAGGTTCTCATATCGGGGGATTTCCTCCGTTCGGTTTAAAGCATCCGCCAGGTTTTTAATTCCTTCCCGGTATCCACGTTGCCAGTTTCCCGCAGCCACATTGCGGTTGTCCTGATTGAAATTGCCCGCTGCTCCAACCCCGCTGAACGGGGTTATCATCTGTTTGACTATGGTAGTTTCATAGCTTAAATTACCGTATACAGGTGCAGAGGCAACCATGGCTGTATTCAACTGAAAAACCGGCTCCACTGAAGTCAGCGCATTTGGGTTGATGTTCATTTCATCAAATCCACTGTCACATGCAACCCCAACAACCACCAGGACTGCTATAAATATATGTTTTTTGACTCGTTTCATCTTTTTGGATTTTGGGTTGATTAAAACTTAAGGTTAAGGTTGAAGCCTATACTTCTGGCTACAGGTAGACCTGTGGCTTCCAGCCCCATGAGATTATCCGAGGGGAATCCAAACTGATCGGGGTGGATATGGGGCACCCATTTTTTGATCACAGCCACATTATTGGCAACCGCATTCAGACGCACCCCCCTTACAGGAAAATTGGAAGGAAGCAATTTGGTGAAATCATAGCCCAAACTGATCTGCCTCAACTGCCAGGAACCTGCATTAAATACCGACAATTCAGACAGTAACAAACTACGCATAGATTCATAATAAAGTTGAACAGGTGCTTGAGCAGTATTTATTTCACCAGTTGGAGTAACACCTTCTCCAACGACAAATCCCACGTCCCTTCCTGGTAGTGTTGCTTTGTCTAATCCATGCCGATATGCATTAATGTGCGTTCCGGAAATCATTTTATGTCCCAACTTGAAATCTATCAAAAATGATAAATTTATGCCTTTATAATCAAATCCATTAGTAATACCACCTACCCAAGTTGGAATTGCACTACCAAATTCAATCTGGTCAGGGGTTCTTAGCGGTCTTCCGTTTCCAGGGTTATGAACTACTCTGCCCTGATCGTCCCGCAAGAGACCAAATCCATAAAGCTGTGCCATAGGTCTGCCTACAACATGTCTAAGCTGACCGTGAAAATCGGCCGTGCCCACCGTAATGCTGTTATCACTTACGTCCGGTCCCAAGTCTAGCACTTCCGTAATATTATAAGCTGCATTGAAGCTGGCATTCCATCGAAAGTTTTGGGTAGAAATTGGATTCAGGTTCAGCATCATTTCTACCCCTTCGTTTCTACTTTCCCCTACGTTGATCAATTGGCTGAGAAATCCTGTCGCATCGGACATTTGAGCCTGTAGAATCTGGTCCTTGGAAATTTTGTGGTAATAGCTCACCTCGAATCCCACCCGACTGTCAAACAACTGCATTTCCAAACCAAACTCCCTTTCCTGTACCATCATGGGTCTCAGGTTGGCGTTTGGAACAGTGGAGCCGGAAAGACTGGCCAATGGCTGCGGTACTCCGTTTGAATTGGGGAATTGTTGGGCATTAATTCCGTAAAACAGGTTGTTGGAATAGGGCTGTACATCGGTATCACTACCTACCTCAGAGTAGCCAGCACGGATTTTACCAAAGGTAATCCACTCCGGTAAGGAAGCACCAAATGCCTGGGAAAAAATAAAGCTACCTGTAATCGAAGGATATAGAATACTTCTGTTAGCCGGGGAAAGGGTCGAGAACCAGTCATTTCTCAAAGTCCCGTTCACATAGAGAAATCCCTTGTAGGAAATTTCAGCTGACCCGTAAAGGGAATTTACCTGCCGCTCCGAAAACTGATAAATTGGATCCCTTAACCGACTATTGCCAATTGTGTACAGATCTCGGGAAAAGAAATCCTGTACAAACACATTATGTCTGCTAAACCTCCTGTACATCTGATTGCCCCCTGCATTCACCAAAAATCCAAAATTGCCAAAGGTTTTATTCGCACTTACAAGAAAATCGGCGTTTATTTCCCGGACATTTGTAGCATCCTGTACATATTGTCCGTTAACAAATCCAGGTGGCGCAGGTACCTGCCGCTGGGTACCATGGGGCAGGTTATATTCTTGCTCCCTGGCAAAGAAATCCTGTCCGACACGCCCTTGTACAAACAGCCAATCGGTAAGGTCATATTTAGCAGTTATATTTCCAAAAACCCTATCCCTATCGATGTTATCAAATCGCTTAAGTGCAAAGTATGGGTTGGTCCGGTTGGTAAACCTCGACCAAACATTCTCGTTGCCATTTGGATCTTCTGCATTGTCCCGCAATACGTCCATCGGCATCGAATTAGCCAAAGTGTAAATGATCACAGGGCTATAATCCTGCTCGGCAAGGTTGGGGGGATTTCTCCGCTGTTCTTTGGAATAATTGATGTTACCTGAAATGGTCAGTTTTTTAGCTACCGTCTGCGTAAATCCAAAATTTACCGTTTTTCGGTTGAAATCGGAATTTGGCATGACTAATTCATTATCCATATTAGAAATCATGAGATTGAACCCACCATTTTCCCCAGATGAAGCCATAGAAACCGAATTTGTCCAGGTATATCCTTTTCGGTAAAATTCATTGAACTGGTTTCGCTGGGGTTCATAGGGAACTTCCAAGTTATCAAAAAGGATATGAGTCATTCCCGGTTGGAATTTCTCACCAAAGCTCCACACTCCTGAATTAGGAAATGGGGAGGTTGGCCTGACACCGTTTTCTCCCTGTCCGTATTCAAACTGATAATCCCTGAAGTCCATTGGCGTATCGTGGGTAAAGTTGGAATTGATCTCCAGGCTTACCCCACGACCGGTTCCCCTGTTTTTGGTGGTGATCATAATCACTCCATCCTTGGCACGGGAACCATACAAGGCAGAAGCCGCACCACCTTTCAATACCGTCATTGATTCAATATTATCAGGATTGATACTGTTCAACCCATCACCGCTGTCTGAGGTCCGGTTACTTCCCCTTTCGGAAAAATCGCCCCTTGCCCCGAAATTGGTATTGTCAATGGGTACACCATCCACTACAATAAGTGGGGAGTTATTGCCTCCGAATGATGACTGACCCCGGATCCGAATCTTACTGGTTCCGGAAGGGCCTGAACCCAAAGAAGTAATATTTACCCCAGCCATTTTTCCTTGGAGAGCATTCATGAAATTACCGGTCCGGTTGATGGTCATCTCGTCCTGAGTAACACTGGAGGTGGCATATCCCAGGCTTTTTGCTTCTCTTTTGATACCCAAAGCCGTAACTACCACCTCATCCAATCCGGAAATGTCTTCTACCATGGTAATGTTGATGACACTTTGGGCTCCGATAACTACCCGTTGATTGCGGAATCCGATAAAGGAAAAAACCAGTACGGCATCATCAGGCACGGTGATGGCATAATTGCCGTCCATATCAGTCACTGTTCCCTGGCTTGAACCTTCTACGATTACGGAAACCCCTGGCATGGGATCTCTGTTTTCATCCACAACTAACCCTCTAACCGTTACATCCGGTATTTTCTGAATCGATACTGTTCTTTTCGGCTGGACAATGTCTGAATTTGCCAGAAGGCCTGTGCACAGAAAAATCTGAAACAGGAAAGCATAAATCAATCGTTTTGACAGCTGAATCAGCTGCTTTAGTAAAATATTTTCCATATTATTAATCGTGTTTAGGTGGTGAAATACTAAATTAATCGCCTCAATCAAATTCCTATTTGAAATTGGCATAACACCTGCAGGATGCGATTTCTTCAAAATAAGCTCCTGCCTGACGACCTAACTGGTATTGCTTTCGAAGATTTTCATTTTATCTTGGGTTTGATTGACTAATTAACTTTTTTCAATTACTTATGAAAGGACTGCTCCTTTTACCTCATTTAAGATTCAATGGAAACAAAATCCTTTCCTTAAATCAAAAATAAACCAACCAATACGACATGATTTCGATCCATCCCCAAAATGAATAAAATCCAATTTTTAAGAAAAAAAATATTCTAAATATTCAGGAATCTAATGTTACTGATTTATTGTTAGCAGGGGTTAACTAGGTGTAAAATTGAATTATTCAGTAAATTAAAAAATTACACCAAAAAATTACACATTCATTCAAATTATTTTTTGTGGGATCATTACATTCCGGACATGGCATTATCTGAAGTTATGGTAGAAAAAATTCACTGAATTGAAAGGCTGTGCTGCCTGAACTGGAAAAATTTGCAGGAATCTGAGCATGTTTATCCGGGGTGATGTTCAAAAGTAGGTTTGTTCCCCGTTAGCGGCCCTAAACCCAGAGCTTCCCATGCTTTAAGTTGTTTAAGGGTCAGCCTTTGGTTTCCAATAAAATCAGTGTCCTGAAAAGGGGGAAATCTTGTTGATGTTGCATCCCCGTCAAAAAAATAATTTTCCGGAATTCTTCCAATCCCCAAGGACATTGCGGCCATTCCGGTGATTATTATAGCTATCTGAAAGATGATTAACTCACAACAATGTGATTCAATCACCTCTTTTTGTTTATGTGAAATTTATGTGGACATCTGCTGGGTTACCGGTAAAAGCCATTATCAATATCAACTTTTTTATTGGTTTTTTCCCTATTATATGGATTTTCATACCAGACTACTCCGAGCCCGTCTCCCTCTTCATTTTCATCGTTTGTCAGGACATCCAGGTAACCGTCAAGGTCAAGATCAATTAAGTTCACAAGATCGAATTTACGGCCTTGTAAACCACTGACCGGAAGAAAATCCCAGTTTCCCGAAAAAGGGTCATCTTGATAAGAACCCCAGATTACACTGTGTTTCCCTTTTGATTTATATTCCTCATAAGGAAGTGTGGCCACTTTCCCTTCTTCCTCGAATGAAAGGACAATATCAGATTTTCCATCCTTATTGATATCGGCCACTGCCACTGCCTTACCACGGGGACCTGCCCAATCCGGATAAGGAACCATGTGCTGTTTCCATCGGTGTTCAGGGTCTTTGGTCTGTTCAAAAATTACAAGCCCATTGTATAGATCGGGAACCACAATATCTTTTAGCCCGTCACCGTTAAGATCCGCAAAATCCAGAAACATGGGTTCCCCTTTCTGTACACCGATCAGGTGTGATTTCCACTCCTGAAAAAATTCGGGCTTGTCATTGCCCGGATTTTCCAACCAACGCACCCCAGTTTGCGTGCTGAATTTCCGGTCGGTTATAAGGATGTCGGATTTTCCGTTACCGTTCATATCCACCACTACCATAGACATGATCCATCCTGCTTTAGTGAGTGGGAAATACTCCCATTTTTCTATTTCCCGTGGGTTTTCGGGGCACTTCAACCAACCTACCATTGCCTTGTCATTTCCACTCTCCCCATTTTTCCTTTTAGATCCAACGATAAGATCCATGCCATTTACCCCATCCATATCAGCCGGAACCACAAACATCCAGGCTGACATATCATCTGTTGCCGGAACAATCTCTGATTGCCATTTGGACGCCACCAGGTAATCTTCAGCACGTTGCGGTGCCCAGTGAAAAATGATCTGATTGGTGGCCCCTTCCGAGGCAGTTACAAGATCGATGGTTCCGGAATAATCCAGATCCACTAAAAGCGCATCCTCAACATCCGGTGAGCGTAATTCTACATATTCCCAATACTGTTTTACTTTATCAGGCCCGGGATTGATATAAATGCGGCTTACCCCTCCCTCCTCGAAACCGGTCACCAGATCCGGAAATCCATTCCCGTTTACATCGGCCAGTTTGACACCGTCGGATCCGGAAGAAGGCATTGGGTCGATGGCATGCATTTCCCAAGTGATTTGATCTTTTACATCATCAGAATTCCCGGAAAAGAAATTCCGGTCAATACTGAATCCTGCTATCAGAATACAAACCAACAGGGCCAAAACCGCTGATTTTTTCTTATATAGAATATCAATCATTTAATCCATTTATTTTCTGTTTCCCCCATCAATGTTGAACTGTAGTACTATTTTCAATTTCAATTTTCAGGATCTGGTTTCCTTTGACCTTATCTATTTGGTTTTTGCCATGGAACCATTCCACCTACCTGAATATGTTTCATTAGAATATTATTCATGATTTTGAAAATTTCCGGTTCCTCTGAAATCAAATCGATTTTTTCTAATGGATCCTTCTCAAGGTTATAAAGCTCCAAAGGTTGATAGGGATTATTTTGCAACAGTTTCCAGTCACCTTGGAGAAGGGCATGATAAGCTTTTCCACCATACAACGCTCCACCCTCTCTTCTGGTAAAATAAAGAGGTCTGGGTTCTTCCTCCATATTTTCTCCTAACAATGTGGCCAAAAAACTTCGGCCTTCAATAGTGTGATTAAACTTTACCCCCACAACTTCCAAAAGAGTCGGATAAATGTCCATCGTCATATTCACCTGATCGGAAACTGATCCTGCCTTTATTTTTTCAGGCCATGTGATTACAGTTGGAACCCTTAATCCCCCCTCATACATACTTTGTTTGCCATCCCGGAGGGGGCCATTGTTTGCCATATCAGGTAAATGTCCGCCATTGTCGCTAGTAAAAATGATAAGCGTATTTTCGTATTGGCCGGATTCTTTTAAGGCGGCAATTACTTTCCCGATACCATTATCCAAATGTTCTATAAATGCAATCAGGCCAGCTCTTTTTTCAGGAATTTCAGGGGATCTTTTCCTGACCTTTTCCAGATATTCTTGTGGAGGTTGGACTGGAAAATGTGGTGCGTTATATGCAAGATACAGAAAAAAGGGCTCGGCTTCATTTGCCTGACTTTTGACGTAATCAACAGACCATTGAGTAAAAATATCGGTTGCATGTCCTTCAGGATCTATTTCCTGATTGTTTAATTTCATAAAGTTCATTCCGTGCCTTCTTTTGGTAACATAGTCATCCATCATATCCTCCAACCAGCCATGGAAATAGTCAAAACCTTTTTCATTGGGTAAATTGGGGCTTTCCAAACCTAAATTCCATTTGCCAATATGTGCATTATGATATCCTGCTTCCTTTAGTTTTTCCGGTAGTAGGATTGCTTTGGGATCAAGAAATCCCCAGTTATTGGCATCATGATATCGGATCAAGCCAGGAACGCCTACATAATCAGGGTATCTGCCTGTCATCAATGATGCTCTCGTAGGTGCACAAACCGGTGAATTGGCATAAAAATAATCCATCCTCATACCGTCATTCCGTAATGCGTCGATATTGGGAGTATAAAGATCCGACGTTCCATAGTAGGAAACATCATGGTATCCTTGATCGTCGGTAAGTATTATTAAAATATTAGGTGAATTTCTTTCCTTAGAGAATTCAGTTTGGGAATTTACGTTTATAGCAACCCAAAACAAATTGACAAAGATTGCAATTTTATGAACTTGCTTCATAGACCAGGCTTTATTTTATATGCTATTATTTCAAATCAGTTTCTAATTATTAGAAGATCACCATCGTGGGTTTTCGGGGCACTTCAACCAACCTACCATTGAAATGTCGATCAATATTGAATCCTGATATCAGGACAAAAACCAAAATTGTCAAAACCGCTGATCCTTTTTTATATGCCGCTTTCACTATCTACATCTTGATAAATTTGCTTCACTTTTGTTATGATACAGCTACTGAGGCTTAGGGATAGTGTTTGTTCTTTCTGCCCACTGATGCCATAAATCTGATAGTTCCTTAACCCTATCCGGATGCTTTTGGGCCAAATCCACAGTTTCCGTTCTGTCTTTTTCCATATCAAATAACTCCCACTGGTCCGATGCCAAATTTTCCACTTTCCTGAAATGTCCGGCATCTTCATATGCTTTTGAAACCAGCTTCCATTTTCCTTTTCTCAACCCGCGGTTACCCTCATGTTCAAAATAAATGGCTTCCCTATCAATCGCTTCATTATTCGAAAACACGCCATTTAGACTTTTTCCCTCCATAGGTACAATGGCCTTACCGTTATAGTCTGAGGGGTAAGTAGCGCCAGTAATATCCACTACAGTAGCCATTATATCTATCAAGTGGCCGGGCTGGTGCCGGAGTTGGCCCAGGTCCCTGAGTACTGCGGGCCAATGGGCAATCAATGGGGTAGCTACACCGCCTTCATGCACCCAATGCTTGAATTCCCGGAAGGGGGTATTGGATACATTGGCCCATACAGGCCCATATGCATGGTAAGTCTGATCACTACCAGCCATGACATTTTTGCCCATTATAATGACTGGAA
>NZ_JBGTCA010000286.1:0-12046 GCF_041749095.1 Aquiflexum sp.
ATGAGCGAAAATATGAGCCAAGAAGGCACTTTCCAAGCCTTTTTTCCAATAAAGCCATCCGAAAACAAGCCCTCCCACAGTGTTGCCTAAAAGCACGTAGCTTATCATGACGATACTGGGATTTCCTACAGTTTGAAAGACAATAGGGAAATGGCCTACTGCGAAAATAAGGGAGGATATGATAATACCAATCCAATATACCTGGGGCTTGAGTCCCTTAAAAAGTTTAGCTGCCAACCAAACCAACAGCGTCATCAACCCAAAACGCATAAAGATTTCTTCTGTGATGCCGCCATATAAGAACCTTGCCGCAAGCGTCAGTTGGAGTTGTCGGGTGAGAAGTTCAAACTCCGAAGGGGAGACTAGCCTTAAAAGTCCTAGTATGCTCAATGCAATTCCTGTAAGAACTCCCCCTAAAATTCCATAAAGAAGTATCTCCTTGAGTTGAATAGCATCTTCTTTAATGCCCAAAAACTTCTCAATTATGGGAACGCTGAGATTTACTTTTTGATAAAGTATAGTACCCACAAGTACAGCCACTATCAAAATAATGATAGGATTAATCAAAATCAGAAGCTTAATCTGGAATGGCGTAAACTGTTCCCCCAATACCGATAATATCTCCTCCGGTAATGGGATATCCACTGTCAACATGGACAACATGCCCAACATACCAAGGGCAAATAGGATCAGGGCGAGGTAAAACTTTTTTCTTTTCATAGCGACGGGGAATTTTAACTTCTCCAAAAACTCAAATAAGGCTTGATTGAATGCCTCCGGATTATCCTGATTGGCAATATGGTTGGCATGAGGTATGGCCACACAATGGCTCAGGGATTCTTGGGCATGCCAGGATTTGGACGCTTTTCTGATGAATGAAAGATCCTTTTCCCCATAAAGTATAAATAAGGGCACTTTTTTAGGTTGGGGCGAGGAATCGATCAAATCATAGCACATATCAGCAGTAATCTGTAAGGCAAACTTTTTCCCGGTATTTCTCATGGTGGCAGACAAATATTCCTGAACACCTTTCTTTACTGCCCTGTGTTTTCCAAAAGACTTATAGAACATATTTTTGGGAATCAAACCTATCAAAAAGATAAAAATGGGAACCAGCTTTTTTGCCCATTTACCTATATGGGATTTTAACTCAATTCCCGGGGCATGTACCATAGCCATTACTTTTTCGGGATGTTTGAGCTGAAAATACTGGGCAACCATACTGCCCAAAGACTGACCTACCAAAAATGCTTGGGAAATTTTCAGTTCTTCCATAAGCTCATTCAAACAATCAGCAGAAATTTCGGTAAATCGCTTATTGTAATTTTTTATCGACGACCTACTATGCCCTGGCAGATCCCAAACTAAGGTCCTGTATTGCGAATGGAAAAATTCAATCTGCTCCTGAAAAGTAAGGTGATCCATACCTACACCGTGGATGAAAACAAGGATAGGGGTATTATCCACACCTGACAACTCATAATAAACATCTCCGTACGTACTTGAAAATAATACCTTTTTCATCTCCTAGTTATTGTTTTTAAGGGTGGTTAAAATTTCCATGAGGCACTTATTAAATGTCTCAGGATTATCAAGGTTGGCCATATGCCCCACCCCCTTAAGGTCCACAACTTTTGCCTTTACATTTTTAGATATAGCGCTTAAGGTTGTATCTAAAACCCGGTTTATATCATGATCAAATTCACATTTGATCAATGTATATGGTATTGGGCTTTTCTCAATAAGCCCTGTAAAATCATAGTTTACCAAATGATACCTAATATGTGGGATTGCCCGAGGTGCCTTCAAAAACATCTGATAGGAAATTTCCCTGGATTCTTCATTCAATCCAGCATGAGAGGCCACAAATCTTAAATACCGATTTTTGAAAAACCTGAGCATGGATGTATCAATTCCCCTGACTATGGGCGCCAGAAACCGGGGCAGGTTCATTTGACCTGTGGTTCCGAAAGTGGTCAAACTTAAAAAATGATCAAGGATTTTACTGACTACAATATGCCCCAACACTCCTCCCGCTGAATTCCCTACATAATGAATACGATCTAGTTTGAGGTCTTCAATCAAATGGATAATATCGGCTGCCAATAGTTCTAAGGAATATTGGTCGGTGGTATTAGGAGAGGGTGTCGGGGATCCGCCATGTCCTCTTAGGGATATGCAAACCACCCTAAACTGATCTGAGAAATAATCCAGTTGTCGTTGAAATTGACCCGCATTTCCACCCGCACCATGTACAAAAAGAAGTGTTTCATTATTTTCATTTCCGGTGATAGCTATTTCGAGTCTTATCGGATTCATGATAGAGGGGACGAGTGTTATAGATATATTTACCCTAATAATAGGTTTTCCCAATACGGATAAACCTTACTATGATTTTTTCTATGAAGTTTGTAAAAAACCATATCTTGGATTAATAAATAGCTTCCCTGAAGAATTACGGAAATACCGAAGCCCAGCCAAAGCTCATTATGGAGGACTTGTGGTAAATCCCCATAATAATACATGGCAAATCCTGTGGCTATATATGTCATATCTAACCCTATATTAAAAACCATAGCTTTTTCAATATGCTTTTGATATTCCATCTGATGTAGATTGGATATTGGGCGATCAAAAACATCATTGTGATGTGCATATAGGAAGACTGCTACGAAAGCATTAACAACATTCCAACTAATATTCATAGTAAAGAAATAAAAGTGGAGAGCCTCGGTATGGAATAAGAATACGCTGCTGACCAAAATATTCAATCCAGCCCAGAAGGCTAAAGTAACCGAATGAGCTGTTTTGAGTGTTTTCATTCTCTTAATAAAAGATTCTGAAATATCCAGCCTTGCTAAATTTGGAAAATGCATTGTACAAAGGGTATAATATAAAAGAACAGTAGTTTTCTATAATTTTTTGGCTATTGCATAAATTCAATTATGTCAGCCTGAATGGTCAATATTGGTTGGGTATATACAATCAAATTAAGGGCATCCACATCATATCTAACATTGATCAAAGCAAGGTTTCGGCCCTCAATGTTTCCATGTTTTGCTTCAAAATTGCTCCAAAGGTTATCCATAGCGGTTTTATAAAGCGCTTTGTCTCCACTTACTCTTGCCACTCCCACGACCTGTGCATACATGCCTACACCGAAGGAGGCACCAAATATATACCCTGCTTTTGCCTCACCGGAAACCGACCTCGCCACTATTCGATAATTGGCAGAGGACAGCTCCACATTGGTCAGGGAGGAAGACATATGCATGCCTGAAGAGGCACATCCCAAAAAAAAAGTGGTCATAACCACTACACACATTAAAATTTCAATATACTGTTTCATGTCTTGATTAGTTTAAATTTACGATGCTGCAAATTAATATGATTATATTTTCTTTTAATATGATTAAAATCATTTTTGTATATGATTAAAATCTTTTGTTGATGGAGTTCATAAATCTTCTTGGGCCAATTTGAAAAGCAATTCAACAGGGTGGTTTGTGAAGATTCAAACTTAGGTACAAGAACAGGGTTGATTTGTGAAAACACAAACCACGGCCCAGAATGAAGGCACAATCCATGGTATGCAATTTTGCACGGCACACTATCATCTAAACCTTATTAACAATAAAGGAATCAAGCCAGAATTTAAATTCTCCTTAAAAAGCAAAATTTCAGTAAATAAAAATTAGTTTTCAAGACCTTTTCTCCTCCCTTTTTTGTCATTCAAAAGATCCAAAATGCTTTGTTTTTTGTGGAATAAAAATATTCTTTTTGGGATTAGGTAATTGATGGTGGGTTTAATACGTTTGTTTACTATGCTTACTACCCAAGCCCTGTTTGCCCCGCCCATTCCTAAGAATGAGTTTGATAGATTGATTGAATTGAGTGAATATGATCTCGATTATTCCAATCTTAAAATTCATTTCAAGGACCTCACAGAACTGGCAGCCAAAGTAGCCGGAACTGAGATTTCGCTTATCAACCTGATTGACTCATTTACACAATGGTCTGTTGCCGGTTATGGCTTCCCACCTGTTCAGATGGATAGGGAAGATTCGGTCTGTCAATATACCATTTTGGGTGATAACCCATACGAAGTGAAAGACCTTCGTGAGGATGACCGCTTCAAACAGAAATTTTATGTAAAAGATGAACCCAACCTTAGGTATTATTGGGGCATTCCTTTGAAAACAGAGAATGGGCATAATCTGGGGGCCCTTTGCGTACTGGACAAAGAAAAGAAAAGCATCTCTCCCGAAAAGGTAGAATTGCTAAAACTCATAGCAAGCGAGATTGTCAGCAGGCTGAATATGCTGCGCACTATGGATGACCTGAAAAAAAGCATGACTGAAATTCGGGAAGACCATAAAAGGGTAGCCCATGATATCAGGGGACCGATAGGGGGGATTATAGGCCTGGCACAGATTATACAGGACCAAGGAGATGAAAATAACCTGGAAGAAGTACTTGAATTTATTCAGTTGATCAAGAAAAGCGGTAAATCACTGCTTGAAATGGCCGATGATGTCCTGACCCAAAATTTTCATTCAAAAAACAGGCCCAAACTCAACAAGAAATTGGAGTATAATCTTTTCACGCTCAAAGAAAAGATATATGATCTCTATGCTGTTCAGGCAAAACAAAAGGAAATCATGCTTTCTGTCCACCTCAAAAGCCAAAACGGGGACATCCCTTTTCCGCAAAATAAGCTTTTGCAGATTTTGGGCAACCTGATTTCCAATGCCATCAAGTTTACCCCCAAATTTGGTGAGGTGGAAGTACATCTTGCACTGACCCAAAGGGATAATAAAAACTGGTTAATAGTGTCAGTCAGGGACAATGGACTTGGTATTCCTCAAGAGAAGATCCATGAAATCCTAAATGGAAAAGTCAACTCAAGTGAAGGGACGGTAGGGGAGAGAGGATATGGATTAGGGCTTTCCCTAGTCAAACATCTGGTGGATTCCTACCACGGACAATTAAAAATCAGATCGGAACTGGGTTTATACAGCCTGTTTTTAGTAAGATTGCCGGTTAGCAGATAGTAACTGATAGTGGATTTCAGGATTTATTCGGATTTATCCACTGTAGGTAGCTTGATAATTTTCACCCAAAAGTTTTCTATCTCTGAGATAACATTCAGAAAATCTTCGACATCGACAGGTTTGGTGATAAAGCAGCTTGCATAATTTTGATAGGCTGTCAGAATATCCTTTGGGGAAGATGAGGTGGTCAACATGACCACGGGAATGTGTCTCAATCTTTTTTCTGATTTGATAAATTGCAAAACCTCTTGACCGTTTATTCTTGGGAGGTTGATGTCCATCAAGATCAAATCGGGAATTTTGGCATCCACGAATTGTCCTTTTTGAAGGAGAAAATCAATGGCAAGTTCACCATTACGGACTATGCTTATGTCGTTGATGATTTTGGCTTCTTCAAAAGCCTCAAGCGTAAGCACAATATCCCCCTCATTGTCCTCGACTAATAAAATGTGAATATTGTTCATTTGGTTAGATGGATTTTTCCCTGAACTCCAAATCTAAAATATTCAAAATAAAAAATCAGTTTTCGGCCATATCTTTTTTCAATGTGAAAAATACTGTCGTCCCCATATCTTCCTCTGAATCTATCCAGATTTCACCTCCAAATTTTTTCACTATTTTTTTGCAGATGGCCAGCCCAAGGCCTGTACCTTTAAATACCTCTCTGCTGTGCAGTCTTTGGAAGACCTGAAAAACCTTTTCATGGTACTCTTCGGAAATTCCGATCCCATTGTCCTTCACTCTGAATTTCCAAAAACCACCCATATCCTCTGCGTTTATTTCTACGACGGGAGGACGGCCATTGCTGCTGTATTTAAGCGAGTTATGGATGAGGTTCTGAAAGAGTTGTCTCATGGGTGATTGTGAGGCCATCACCTCAGGAAGTTTATTGAATACTACTTCAGCTTTACGGTCCTGAATAAGTTTTTTCTCCAATAATTTTATTTCTTCCATCAATTCATTTAGATCCACTTTTTCTTTTTGCCCGACATTTTCCACACGGCTGTATTCAAGCAGGTCTAAAATTATATGTCTCATCCTTTCTGCCCCTTCAATGGCAAATTGGATGTACTGATTCCCTCTATCGTCCAAAAGCGGTCTGTATTTTTTTTCCAACAATTTCATAAAACTGGAAATCATCCTGAGGGGTTCCTGAAGGTCATGGGAGGCCACATAGGCGAACTGTTCCAGTTCTGAATTGGAGATTTCCAGTTCCTGTGCTCTTTTCCTTAATTCCTCACTCATTTGAAAAAGGGCCTTTTCATTGGCTTTGATTTCAGAAATATCCTGCGTTGCACCGATCAACCTCACGGCTTTGCCTGATTCATCCCGGATTATAATCCCTTTGTCGAGCACATAGGTGTATTTTCCGTTGCTTTTTTGAAGACGGAACTCCTGTTTCCAAAAATTGTCTTTTCCTTCAAGTGTTTCCTTAAGATTTTGATTTGCCCTTTCCATATCTTCCGGATGGATTTTGGAATTCCAAAAATCACGATTGTTGTTGATATCACTAATTTTATAACCAAATAATTTTTCAAAATTTTCTGATCTATAGACTTTGTTGTTCAATAAATCCCAGTCCCAAATTACATCAGAAGTAGCCATCGTGGCATATTCAAATCTTTCGTTACTTTCCTTCAACCGCCTTGACTGTCGGGCTACCTGTTCCTCGAGAATAGCCGGAACACCCGCAAGGTACCAAACGAAAAATCCTATCATAATAGAAAAGACAACTCTCAAAATCAATGGAAGAATAATATTGTTGAACGCATTGCTTTTTTTTAATTGAACCGTCAGTTTCCAATTGCCCATGGTTAGAAAAGAACTGCTTTCAAATCCGGTATAATCTCCTTGAGGTAGGGGAAGAAAGTTTTCAATTATTCCGGTATCCGGATTGTATTTTGAAAATTGTACGTAAAATTCACTTTTTTCCAATCCCGCATAGTCAATCATCTTATAGAAAGTCTCCAATCGAACAACCACGGCCGCAAAACCCCAAAAGGAATTTTCCTTAAAAATCGGTATTCTTCCAACTATTCCCATTCCACCCTGTTTCAGTTCCAAAGGACCTGCAAAAAAAACGTTCTTAGATTCCATTGCCAGCATGGCTTCCCTGTTTCGGCTAGAGTCTTCAAGGATATTATATCCGATGACAGATTCATTTCCTTCTAAAGGGTAAACATGTGTAATGGAACCACCTTCCAGCAATTGAATTGCATCAATGTGTTGGTTGCTTTCCAGAATTTCCCTGGCCACTTCTTCAAAGTTGCCGGTGATCCCGAAATTCTCTTCTAAATATGCCAGGGTTTTGATGGCCGAAAAACTATGCCGTAAACCAAAGGCTATTTTCTTTTCCAGGCTATTCTTTTGGTTGATAACTGATTGTTGTTCTGAGGATTGATACAACTGAAAACCCCGATAGGAGATAAGTTGGGTAAGTGTTAAAGTCAATAAAAACCCAATAAAACCGGTCAAGACCGGGTTTTTGTAAAAATGCTTTAATGTTTTTGTATTCATGATAGATTTTGTGGTTTTTTGGGAAGTGTAAAGTGAAACCGGCTGCCTTTATTTTCTTCTGATTCCACCCAGATACGACCGCCAAGATTTTCGATGATTTTTTTACAAATTGCCAGTCCAATGCCCGTTCCTTTATATTCCTCTTTGTTGTGAAGTCTTTGGAAAATGACAAAAATCTTTTGAAAGTATTCGGGCGAAATTCCGATACCATTGTCCTCAATGATAAATTCCCAGTTTGTCGAAGTTTCCTTTACTTCTATCGTAATGATGGGATCAATTTCTTTTTTGCGGTATTTGATGGCATTGGAAATGATGTTCTGCAGTACCTGTCTCAGTTGAGATCGTTGGGAAATAACCACGGGAAGCTGCGGAATTACAATTGATGCATTGTTCTCTACTATTTGGGATTTTAGAAGTAACTTCACCTCTTCCATCAATAGGTTCAGGTCAATTGGGAAAATGGGGTCTTCCATTCTGCCCACCCGCGAAAATTCCAATAAATCCAGAATAATGGACTTCATCCTTTTGGCCCCATCTACTGCAAAGTAGATATATTGCTTACCTTTTTCATCCAGGATATCGCTGTATTTTTTTTCAAGCTGACCCAAAAAGCTGGAAATCATCCGAAGTGGTTCCTGAAGATCATGGGAAGCAACATAAGCAAACTGTTCTAAGTCTTTATTGGATATGTCTAATTCAGCATTGCTTTTTTGAAGGTCCTCATTCAGTTTTTTCACAGAATCCAGATGGTTTTTTCTTTCTATGGCTACAGCAAGGTTGGAGCTCAGAGTCTTTAAGAATGAAGTTTCCTCCTCGTTCCATTTTCTCTCTTGATTATAATCTTCAAAACCCAAATAACCATAAAAATGGTCTTTGATATATACAGGAATAAGGAGGATGGATTTGATACCTAGCTTATCCAATATTTCTTTAGTCTTTCCTTCAAGCTCTCTGGTCAAAAAAGAAAATGGTTCATTTTTCAATGCTAATTCTAAAAAAAGAGGATGGTCGTCCAAAGCAGTTGTCTGATAATCCGGATTACCTATCTGAGGAGAGATACCCTTTTGAACCCATTCTTTTAATGGCCTGGAATACAGCTTTTTTGTTGTTGGGTCCAGGAAATTTTCAAATAAGTAAACCCTGTCCGCTTCCACGGCTTTGCCCATCAGTTCCAGGCATTCCTGCATAGCCGGTTCCCAATCCTCGTTGAAAAGCAAAATTTTGACCGCATCGGCGATGGTCTGCAGCAGTTTGGTTTTTAAAATCAGAGATTGTTCGCGATTTTTTTTATTGGTAATGTCCCTTGCTATCCCTACCAGACCTATACCTTCTCCTTTGGCGTTGAAGAGTGGAATTTTAGAGGTCGAAAGCCATCTTTTATTCCCGTCATTATCGACGATAGGTTCTTCTCTTTCGATTATAGGTTTTTTGCTCTGTAATACAAATAAATCATCCTGATAATAAAGGTCAGCCATTTCCTTTGGAAAATAATCGTAAGCAGTTTTACCGATTGTTTCTTCCTCGGTTTTGGCACCTAATAATCTGACATTGGCTTTGTTATTGATGATTTGCCGGAATTGGGTATCCTTGACAAATATATAATCAGGGATATTGTCAATTAACGTTCTTAAAAGGTTCCTTTCTTGGGAAAGTGTTTCTTCAAACATCTTTTGGTCACTGATGTCCTGTATGGCACCTACCATTCGGTAAACTTTTCCGTTTGCATCTCTTAATGCATAACTTTTGTCGTTAACATATACAAACTCTCCACTGGCTTTTCTGAACCTGTATTCTTTCTGCCAATTGTCCTCTTCACTTGTCAGATAGGTTTCCACATTACTGAGTACCCTTTGGAGATCTTCAGGGTGTACGTTGTCTTTCCAAGTGGAATAATCAGGCTTGAATTTGTCAAGCTGATAACCGAAAATGCTCCGGTATCCTTCACCCCAGACAACAGTATTTGATTCCAGATCCCAATCGTATATTGCCTCAAAAGTGGCTTTGGTGACAAAATGATACCTCTTTAGCAGGTCTTTGAGCCCTTGTTTGAGTATTTCTTCTTCGGTAATATCCTGAACTGTTCCTTTAAATGTTTTTTTGCCATTTTCATTATAAAGTTTTCCTTTTTCATGAACCCATTTCACCTCCCCATTTGGAGTGATAATCCTATGCTTGTAATCCAATGGAGTTATCCCGGCGATGGCCTGATCATTTTGCCAATCAAATTCCTTCACATCTTCGGGATGGATGCTCTGATGAAAATTCTCAAAATTGAAAATGGCCTTACTTTTTTCCAGTCCCCAGATATTATATACCTCATCTGACCAAAAAAGCCTACTTGATTCTAATTCCAGTTCCCAATAACCTACTTTGGCGATTTTCTGGGCCTCGGTCAGTTTTTGCTCCAGGTCCTCATGTTTTTTGAGAACGTTGTCCTTAAAAGTAATGTCTTCAGTTGTAACAATGACACTTTCCAGACTTTCCTCAAATCCGGGCACCACTTTCCATTTGAATGATATACTTTTGACATGTCGATCAAGGGTAAGTATTTTTGACTCATTTTCAAAGGAATTCAAACCCTGACAGATAGCCGCTAATTGTGTGATAAATATTTCGATTGATTCAGGAGTAAAAAGTTTGAGGAAATTTTCCTTTAGTTCTTTTTTTGATTTGGCATGACTCAGCTTTACGCAGGCTTCATTGAAATCTATAATGATGAGCTTTGAGATACAGTCATTCACCAAATTTCTATTATCCTTTAGCGTGTTTTCAACAAAAGTGGATGATTGGCCAAATAATCCTTTTTCCAACAGAAGTTTTTTGATTTCTGAGAAATCAAATTCCCAGATGGCAACGGGGGTTACCTCAAAAATGGCTTTATATTTAAAATCATTTGGTGTCATAAACCAGGGGATTAGCTGACAGGGTGGACGGTTTGATTTATAAAAAAATTAACCAAGTTTAAAAGTGGTGTTGTTAAGGCATAAAAACAAATAAATCCGTCAAAATCGATAAATATTTCTATGAATGATTTGGAGGTATAGCGGTCTGAAAATATGGCTTTATTCGGTTTCTTTGGATTTTTAATTAAAGAGTATTGCTTTAACTTTCAATGAAATACATATAATAGTTAAGAAATTACATTTTGATGACGTGTTCTATTCGAAGATTCATTTGACAGGGCTGTTTGTCAAAGTTGTCAATGGGAGTAATCAACATTTTGTAAATGTTCAGAAAAGGTATTGACATCAAGACGGGCAGCAGACCTCTCCTGACGTCGAGGTGACAAGGCAAAGCTCTTCCTAGACTTGAATGCTATTTGTAGTTCGAAACTATCAATTTACAAATCTGTCATTGATAGGCACACTGGAGATTTCAAAAAAGGATATTACCTTTTTAGAGCTTCTGAGGGAGGGTATCCATAGTACTTTTTAAAAGCTGCTGAAAAGTGGTTTTGATGGCTGTATCCCAACCATTCAGTGACTTCCACAATGGAGTTGTTTTGATCTCTCAGCATGGTCAGGGCATGGTCCATTCTCAGTTGTTGATAATAGGCAAAAATCCCTGTATCAAAAGCCGCTTTAAAGGATGTCTTAAGTGTTTGAATATTGGTTGCGAATTTTTTGGCCAGTTCTACCAAGGTCCAAGTCGCTGTAATGTCTGACTCCAAAAATGATCTGACAGCATAAGCAAGGTCCTGATGATTCCTGTTCCTTTCAACTCCTCTTTGATTTATATTCCCAAGCTGAAACATCTGTAAGGAGATCAGTTCCAATGTTTTGATCTCCAGGTACATTTTTTTCATATCTCCCTCAAAAGGATTGTTGCATATAGAACTGATAATCCCCTTCATTTCAGCATTGAGATGCCCGGGTCGGGTTGATGCCACTTCGGGTCTTTGGATATCAATACTGTTTTTCAATGTTTCGGTGACCTTGTCTTCCGAGCTAAAAGTATCGAAGAAGTAATCCGAACTGAGGCTGATGTGAAAAGTTTTAACTTTCCCCAAAGGCAACTGATGTTCTCCTGCTGTCCGGGTCAAATGTATGGCATTATGGGAATTAGCAGTAAGTAACTGCTTTTGCGGATAACTGTAAAATCTGGAAGCTATTTCCCCTTCCAATAAAAATGGGAAATTGACCCTGTTATCAGGTGTCTCGGATTTGAGCTTGATGTTGGGCTGCAGTTGAATATTGCCAAACATCAGGGACAAGTTTGGTGTAGCCAACACCTTACAGTCCACTAGTCCATAATTGATATCCGAAAAATTCAAAGCCAGTTCCTGGAGATTTGGCTTTGAGGATATCAGTTTGACCTTTCTTGAAAGGTCAAGAGGGGAAGATTGCTTAGGGTTGATCAATGAAAAATCCATGGATTTCAGATTGTATGCAATGACGGGATTGGTTTTATAAGTAAAACAAATATCGCAGCTTCAGAACAGACCTAAAATCACATCAATATGTGAATTTGATTTG
>NZ_JBGTCA010000287.1:0-3229 GCF_041749095.1 Aquiflexum sp.
GACTCAGCACCTTCCATTATATTGGCCGCGGCAGCAGCAAAAACCCAAAGAATCATCCTGACGAGTGCAGTGACTGTACTCAGTGCAGCAGATCCGGTAAGGGTATTTCAAAACTTTTCCACATTGGATCTGATCTCCAAAGGACGTGCAGAGATGGTTGTGGGGAGAGGTTCTTTTACCGAAGCTTTTCCATTATTTGGGTTAAATCTGAGTGATTATGATGAGCTGTTTTCTGAGAAATTGGATCTTTTGCTTAACATCAGAGACCATGAATATGTGAGCTGGAAAGGAAAGTTCCGACCTTCTCTTCACAACCAGGCTATTTACCCAAGACCTTTGCAGCAAAAGCTACCGATCTGGTTAGGGGTCGGTGGAACGCCTGCTTCCTTTGTAAGGGCAGGTACTTTGGGCTTACCTTTGATGGTAGCAGTCATAGGTGGTGAAACCCCCAGATTTCGGCCATTGATCGATTTATACCGAGAAGCCGGGAGAAGGGCAGGTCATGCAACGGAAAAACTCAAAGTTGGACTTCATTCATTGGGATATGTCTCCGATACAACAGAAAAAGCGATTGAAGATTATTATCCCGGCTATGCTGAAACATTTACTAGAATAGGAAAAGAAAGAGGATGGCCTCCTGTGACAAGAGGGCGATTTGAGGCACAAAGAGGTCCAAATGGCGCCTATGTCATCGGAACACCCGAAGAAGTCGCCCAAAAAATAATCCGACACTCAGAATCACTCGGAGGAATTTCAAGGTTCACATTCCAAATGGACAATGCAGGCTTGTCTCATTCCCAGTTACTGGGAGCCATTGAATTGATTGGTACTAAAGTGGCTCCTTTGGTCAATGGTTAATGATATCAATGGATATTTATAAAAGCTGTGATATCTTTGATCAATTATCATTAAATAAAAAACAGAGCATGGTTGACATAACCCACAAATCCCCCACACTGAGAAAAGCCATTGCACAGGCGATTGTAAGTGTCAGTTCTTATGAGACCATCAGGGCATTGGTGGATAAAAAAGTACCCAAGGGAGATGTGTTTGAAATGGCAAAAACAGCAGGTCTTTTTGCAGCCAAAAGGACTGCGGATATGATCCCCGATTGCCATCCCCTACCTATTGAGTTCACTTCCATCCAATACAAAATCGAAGGACTGGACATCCATGTCCATGCAGAAATCCATACCATTTATAAAACAGGCGTAGAAGTAGAAGCCATGCACGCTGCCTCTGTTGTAGCCTTGACTATGTATGACATGCTCAAGCCCATCGATAAAGGTATCAGCATCAATCAGATCAAACTCTTGGAGAAAAAGGGCGGGAAAACCGATTACAATAAGAAAGACGAAAAAGCTTTCAAGGCCGCAGTGATTGTATGTTCAGATTCGATTTCAGCAGGTGACAAAGAAGACCGGGCCGGAAAGGCAATAATAGAAAGACTTGAAAAGCATGGCGTGTTGGTAGCGGACTATATTATTATTCCCGACGAAGAAACTGTCATTCAGGAAAAAGTCAAAAAATACTCCTCAAAAAAAGTGGAATTAATCATTTTCACAGGGGGAACAGGTCTGTCTCCAAGAGATGTGACTCCTGAAGCCATCAAACCCATGTTGGAAAAAGAAGTGCCGGGAATTGAGGAAGCCATCAGATCATACGGACAGAACAGAACCCCATACGCCATGCTCTCCAGAAGTGTGGCAGGTTTGATCGGGGACAGTTTGGTGTTGGCCTTACCCGGCTCTACCAAGGGTGCCGCTGAATCCATGGATGCCATTTTCCCGGCAGTATTGCATATTTTTAGGGTGATGGAAGGGGCTAGGCATGATTGATCATCCCTAAAATAAAATCCTGCAAAACCTCAGATTTTGCAGGAACAATGTGATGCCTGTTCACCAGACAACCAAACACCCTGTTTTTCAATCTATATCAAAAGAAACCAATACAATTGTTACAAACCCCTTTTCAATCCAATGAAGGAGATATTAAAAGTAATCACCAACAACATTTCACCTTTGAATGATGGGGAATGGGAGGATTTTCATCAAATATGGAAACCATTTTCCTGCAAAAGAAAAGAATGCTTATCCCCTGTGGGCAAAATTGAAGACAATCTCTACTTTATCACCGAAGGCCTCCAACGGATTTTTTATGAAGATCAGGAAAAGGAGGCTACTTTGGTATTTACCTATCCCCATTCATTTGGGGGAATATTGGATTCTTTCATTTTAAGAAGTCCGTCAAAATTTGCCTATGAAGCACTTACACCCTCAAAATTTCTAAGGGTCAATTATAATGATCTTGAAAATCTTTCCCAAAAACATGCTGGTATCGCAAAATTTGTGAGACTGGGGATTACAGGTGCTTTGGCAGGTGTTTTGGAAAGACAGGTCGAATTACAGACTTACAGTTCTGAGGAAAAATTCCGGAAACTTCTACAAAGAAGTCCTCATATCCTTCAAATGATCCCGCATAAATATCTGGCAAACTATATTGGAATAGACCCTACCAATTTCAGCAAATTGATGAATAAAATCAGGCTTTAAGATTTTTATCCATTTGGTTGTATGGGTCAAAATCTTGGTAAAAACCAAAAATCAACTCTTCAGGTTTGTTCAATTTTGGGGAATAATCTAAACCAAAATGTATTATGAACACTATCAAAATTTTAACACTGCTTTCCAGAATATTTATCTTATTCTCGGGTTTGGCCTTGCTCTCGGTAAGTCTTATGGCTTTTGTTTCCCCACAATCTGTAATGGACTTGGTCCAAGTACAACTTCCAAACACCGATGCTTTTAGCTCCATCAGGGGAGTTTATGGAGGTGTTGGTATGGCTTTGTTTTTTTCCCTGATTTACCTCATGGTCAAAAACCCAATCCAAGGCGTGGGCTTTTTGGTGATGCTTTGGGGATTTTATGCATTATCCAGGATTTTGACCATCGTAATTGAAGGAGAATTGGGGGAATTTGGTAACCAATGGTTGATGATTGAATCCATCCTATTTATCATTGCATTAGGGCTGCTTTCCGCTTTTAAAATCGTGTCCAAAAATCTAGAGTTGATCTATGAAATCGCAGAATAAGGAGCACTGGATAGAAAAAATGGAAAATTTGGTGGAAGAACAATTGGAAGCTTCCACCAAAATTTTCCAAAACCTTCCTGAGGATACTTTGGTGTTTTCGGATTCCGGAACTTGGTCTGCAGCAGCTTGCATTGACCA
>NZ_JBGTCA010000288.1:0-6484 GCF_041749095.1 Aquiflexum sp.
ATCAAAGATTTTCTTTTTCGTTTTTTCCTTTACAGCAGGATGGTTATTGAGTGCTCTGCTGACTGTCGTAGGTGAAACTCCAACATCCTTGGCTATATCATAAATGGTGATTTCTTTCTCCATGTTAAATTTAAAGGCAAGTCTTTTGTTTTTTGGAAGTTACTCAAAGTCCGGATTGGTGTTGTATTTTTATAAATAGAGTTTGAATCCTTGGAAAGCGAGGGGTTACAATTGAAGTAATTCAAAACTATAGGATTTTTCTACTGTTTCAAAACAATTTTTATGAAATCGGTTGCTGAGTAACTTTTATTTTGATTTTTTAATGAATACTTAAATTAAATTTTAAAATATTGATTATTGATTCCGTCAGATTAAGTTGGTTTAGATTGGAATTGATAAAATAGGATTTTGATGATATAATGTTTAGATATTATTCTTGTTTATAACTTTATTTATGTCAGATCAAGCTTCAAAAATTGGGAGTTGTGCTATAATTCTACCAAAAATAATTTATGAAATCGGTTGTATTCATAATAATATTTTTTGAGGTTTGGGGCATTAAAAAAATATCAAGAAAGACAGAGGTGAAATCAAGAGCTATTGAAACATTGAAAAGATTTAAGGATAAGTGAAAGGCTTAAATTAATGGATAGCATATTTTGCGAAAAGAAGCTGCTATTGATAGCCATAATTGTAAAAAACATAAAAAACAATTGTCGAAAAGTTTATATTTGAACCTTCTCAAAATAAATAAACCCCAATCTAATTAAACCTATCCTATGTTATTAGAACCCTTAGACCTTGCAGTATTTATTGGGTATTGTTTGCTCATCATTGGTATGGGGCTTTTTGTCTCAAGAGAGAAAAAAGGCCACATCAAAAATTCCCAGGATTATTTTCTTGCCTCCAAAGCCCTTCCCTGGTGGGCAGTGGGAGCTTCCCTGATCGCCTCTAATATTTCTGCTGAGCAGTTTATCGGGATGTCAGGTTCAGGTTTTGCCCTTGGTTTGGCGATTTCCACTTATGAGTGGATGGCTGCAATTACCCTTTTGGTGGTAGCTATTTTCTTTTTGCCGATATATATCAAAAAAGGTATTTATACCATGCCCGGGTTTCTTTTGGACAGGTATGATACCAGGGTCAGGACTACAATGGCGATTTTCTGGCTATTGTTATATGTTTTTGTCAACCTGACTTCTGTATTGTATTTGGGGGCTTTGAGTTTGAACACTATTCTAAATGTACCCATGGTTTATGGCATTATAGGATTGGCCTTGTTTGCCATGATTTATTCCATTTATGGTGGCTTGAAGGCAGTTGCTTGGACAGATGTGGTGCAGGTGTTCTTTCTGATTGCAGGTGGATTGGCTACTACATATATTGCCTTGACCATGGTAGGTGAAGGTTCAGCTTGGGAAGGTTTGGGATTGTTAAGGCAGGAAGTTCCGGGTCATTTTTCCATGATTCTTTCCAGAGGTGAAATGATGATTCCGGATGGAAAAGGGGGCACTTATGATGCCTATCAGGATTTGCCTGGGATTTCAGTATTAGTAGGAGGAATGTGGATAACCAACCTGAGTTATTGGGGATTCAACCAATACATTACCCAAAGGGCTTTGGCTGCCAAAAGTCTTGATGAAGCCCAGAAAGGGATGATTTTCGCCGGTTTTCTGAAATTATTAATGCCTTTAATTGTCGTCATTCCCGGAATTGCGGCCTATGTGATTGTAGCAAACGGAATTGATGTAGGTTTTATTGAATCCATGAAAGACCCTGTAACAGGCATAATCAAATCGGACAGGGCTTATCCTACTTTATTGCAACTGCTTCCTGTTGGTCTGAAAGGTTTGGCTTTTGCCGCATTGACCGCAGCTATTGTTTCATCACTTGCTTCCATGGCCAATAGTACCTCCACCATCTTTACGATGGATATTTACAAAAAATATTTTGGTCAAAATGCCTCTGAAACCAAGCAGGTTACAGTTGGAAGAATCACTGCTGCAATTGCATTTGTAGTTGCGGCTGTTGTTGCCCCGGCCTTGGGACAATTGGATCAGGCGTTTCAGTTTATACAGGAATATACCGGCTTTATCAGCCCGGGAGTATTTGCCATATTTTTCTTTGGTGTATTCTGGAAAAAAACCACCTCCAATGCAGCATTGGTAGGGGCAGGTGTCAGCATTCCACTTTCAATGGTATTGAAATGGGTGTTTCCGGCCCTGCCGTTCCTGGACAGGATGGGGGTTGTCTTCCTGGTGATAGCATTATTGATGATCCTTATCAGCCTGGTGGAAGGAAAAGGTAAAGACCATCCAAACAGCATTGAAATAAGTGCAGATCTGTTCAAGACCAGTACAGGATTTAAGATCGGCGCTTTGATCATTACAGGAATCACCGCAGCATTATATATTGTATTTTGGTAAACCCTAAATAAAAAATGAGAAGATTATTATTAGGATATGACATTGGAAGTTCTTCCGTCAAAGCCACCCTTTTAAATGCCGATACAGGCAAAGTGGTGGCTTCGGAGGGTCTCCCAAAAGTTGAAATGCCCATAGCGGCCCCTCAAAAAGACTGGGCCGAACAGGATCCTGAAATGTGGTGGAAATACATTGTTGAAACTACCCATGCCATTGTTAAAAATGGAAATATTCAAAAGGGAGAACTGAAAGCAATCGGTATTTCATACCAAATGCACGGGTTGGTCTGTGTGGACAAAAACCATAAGGTCATCAGGCCTTCCATTATTTGGTGTGATAGCAGGGCAGTGGAGATCGGCAACAAGGCCTTTCAGGATCTGGGGGAAAATTACTGTCTTCCGCATTTATTAAATTCCCCCGGAAACTTTACTGCCTCCAAACTCAAATGGGTCAAAGAAAATGAACCCCAAAAATTTGAACAAATCCATAAAATCATGCTTCCCGGCGATTATATCGCCATGAAACTCACAGGTAAAATCCTGACCTCAGAAACAGGTCTTTCCGAAGGGATCTTCTGGGATTTCAAATCAAATAGTGTGTCCACAAAACTTTTGGACTACTATGGTATCAATAAATCAATGATCGCCGATGTGGTGCCTTCCTTTTCAGTACAGGGCAGGGTAAATGACGAAGCAGCGAATATTTTGGGGATCGAAGCCGGTGTGCCGATAACCTACCGCGCAGGAGATCAGCCCAATAATGCATTTTCTTTGAATGTACTGGAAGACGGGGAACTGGCAACTACGGCGGGTACTTCCGGGACAGTATATGGGGTAAGTACACAGGCGGTATTTGACCCAAAGTCCAGAGTAAATACCTTTGTACATGTCAATCATAGTGAGGAAAGCCCACATTATGGTGTTTTGCTCTGTGTCAATGGCACCGGGATATTAAATTCATGGCTGAAAAGATTGATCGGTGGAGAAAGCATTTCATACCCCGAAATGAACCAACTGGCATCGGAAGTTCCTCTTGGGGCAGATGGCCTCAAATTCATACCTTTTGGAAACGGGGTGGAACGTATCATGGAAAACAAAGCCGTAGATGCCCATCTCTCTGGCCTTAACCTTTTGAAGCATGACAAAAGACATGTACTGAGAGCGGGGCAGGAAGGGATAGTCAGTGCGCTTACCTATGGTTTTCAAATTATGAAGGACATGGGGCTAAACCTCAAAACAGTTAAAGCAGGAAATGCCAATATGTTTCTAAGTCCATTGTTCCGGGAGGCTTTTGTCAATATGAATAATGTAACACTTGAGCTTTATGATACTGATGGTGCCCAAGGTGCCGCCAGAGGTGCGGGAATCGGCTCGGGTATATATTCAAATGCCCAAGAAGCTTTTGCCGGCTTGGAAAAAATGGCTTCCTTTGAACCGGATTCTTCCTTGGTCTCTGCTTATGATGATGTATATCAAAGCTGGTTGAAGGCACTGGGCAGTGTTCAGTAGACAGTGTTCAGTGTTCAGTAGGCAGTAGGTAGTGGTCAGTTTGCAGTAAGCAGTGGTCAGTTTGCAGTGGTCAGTTTGCAGTGGTCAGTTTGCAGTGTTCAGTAGGCAGTGGTCAGTTTGCAGTTGCCAGTTTTCCGTGGGCAGTCACAGTTTTCGGTAGTCGGTGTTCAGTCGGCAGTGGTGGCCGAGAAGCTTCTTACTTCCCACTCCTGCCTGCCGGCAGGTCTCACATCTCATATCTCAAATCTCACATCTATTAAATAAACCTATAATCAAATGTCAAAAACCTATTTTCCGAATATCGACAAAGTCAAATTTGAGGGCAAAGGGTCAAAAAACCCTTTTGCATTTAAATATTATGATGCCAATAAAGTAGTGGCGGGAAAGCCCATGAAAGATCATTTTAAATTTGCCATTGCCTATTGGCATACCTTCTGTGCCACAGGCGGCGATCCGTTCGGGCCGGGCACCATGGTAAGGCCTTGGAATGAAAGTGATGATGCTGTTCAGCGGGCCAAGGATAAAATGGATGCTGCTTTTGAGTTTTACACCAAGATAGGTGCTGAGTACTATTGTTTCCATGATATAGACCTTATTGATGAGGGGGATACCCTTGAGGAGTATGAGGAAAGAATACAGATCATAACTGACTATGCATTGCAAAAACAAAAAGAAACCGGGATGAAATTGCTTTGGGGTACAGCCAATGTTTTCAGCAATCCACGCTATATGAACGGGGCATCTACCAATCCTGATTTTGATGTAGTGGCCTGGGCAGGTACGCAGGTAAAAAACTCCATTGATGCAACAATCAAATTAGGTGGGGAAAATTATGTATTCTGGGGCGGACGTGAAGGTTATATGTCCCTGCTCAATACTGATATGAAAAGAGAAACCGAACATTTGGGACGCTTTCTGACCATGGCCAGGGATTATGCAAGATCCAAAGGATTCAAAGGCACCTTCCTGATCGAACCAAAACCAATGGAACCCACCAAACATCAGTATGACTACGATGCCGCAACTGTAATCGGGTTTTTGAGACAACATGGTCTGGACAAAGACTTCAAATTAAACCTGGAAGTCAATCATGCAACCCTGGCAGGACATACCTTCCAACATGAACTGCAAGTGGCTGTAGATGCAGGGATGTTGGGAAGCATCGATGCCAATAGAGGAGATTATCAAAACGGTTGGGATACAGATCAGTTTGCCATCAACCTACAGGAGTTGACCGAATCCATGTTGGTGATCCTCGAAGGTAGTGGAATTCAGGGTGGAGGCGTGAACTTTGATGCCAAAGTGAGGCGGAATTCCACTGATTTGGATGACTTGTTTTATGCCCATATCGGAAGTATGGATGCCTTTTCCAGGGGATTATTGATTGCAAACGAAATCTTGGAAAAGTCTGAATATAAATCCTTAAGAAAAGAAAGGTATTCATCCTTTGATTCCGGAAAGGGTAAAGAATATGAATCAGGAAAACTGACTTTGGAAGATCTAAGGGCACATGCATTGGCCACAGGCGAACCCAAACAAAGAAGCGGAAGGCAGGAGCTGTTTGAGAATATTTTGAATGAGTTTATTTAAAGGATGAAGGATGAAGGATGAAGGATGAGGGATGAAGGGTGAGAGATGAATAGGAAGGTGTCGAAATAAGGTTGGTTTTGAATTTGAGGTTTTTCTGTAGTAGCCCCAGCGGAGCCTGTCCCGAGAATCGGGAGCTTAACATATTATAGCCCCGGGTAAGGTGCTTCAACATATCTTTCGGTTTCGGCCAACCTCAATGCACCTCCACCCGGGGTTATGAATGCAACGATTAAAGCAATTTCGGGACGGAGAAGTTTCAATTGGAACAGGGACTTTCTTCCCGAAATGGAGGGAAAGTTTATTTAGGAAAGACTGTTTTTCGTTGTTTTTAGTGAGTGCCGCTTTTTCCATTTGATTTACATTAATTCTCTTACTTTTTTTTCCCGAGAAATCGGGACAGGCTTTGACAAAAAAAGTAACAATCCCGATAGCTATCGGGACAAGACAATGGAATCTCCCGCAATTCTGCGGGACAGGCTTATCCACGCACGAGGCCTGCGCTGGCCCGGCCCATTGTCTTCCCACCCGCGACCCTACCGAATTAAGGTTGGTTTTGAATTTGAGGTTTTTCTGTAGTACCACCAGAGGAGCCTGTCCCGTACCGATAGCTATCGGTACGGGAGCTTAACATATTATAGCCCCGGGTAAGGTGCTTTGAAATACCTTTCGGTTTCGGCCAACCTCAATGCACCGCAACACGGGGTTTTGATAGCGACGATTTAAGCAATTTCGGGACGGAGAAGTTTCAATTGGAACAGGAACTTTGATCCCGAAATGGAGGGGAAGTTGAAATCTATGGCACAGATTGGCAGTCTGAAGACTGCAATATTGTGGTCCAAGTCTGAAGACTTGAACCAGCAGCAGCCCTGAAAGGGCTGAACTTTGATTAGCCCCGGGTAAGGTGCTTCAACATATCTTTCGGTTTCGGCCAACCTCAATGCACCTCCACCCGGGGTTATGAATGCA
>NZ_JBGTCA010000289.1:0-3865 GCF_041749095.1 Aquiflexum sp.
CCCGATAATTCCCATGTGCATACCGATTTTATCATCTCCTTCAATTCCATTCCATGGAACTTGGATGAAAACTGGGATTGGGGCAATTTCTACAATTATGTGGAATTAGCCCCTCAGAGCGATTTGGCAGTAGTAGAAGAAAAATTTCTGGACGTACTGGAAAAATATCTGGGAGAAAGTTTGGCGGAATGGCGCAACGCCGGTTATACCACCAAGCTAGATCTACAGGCAATCCAAGATATCCACCTAGACTCCCATCTGGAGGCCGAAGCAGAACCCAACGGCAGTCGACAGATGGTTTGGTTCCTGATCCTTATCGCTATTTTTATATTGGTTATCGCATGGATCAATTACGTAAATCTAACCACAGCCAAATCTGTTGAGCGGGCAAAAGAAATCGGTATTAGAAAAGTGGTGGGATCCAGTAAACGGCAACTGATCGCACAATTTATGACAGGCTCTTTTATGGTCAACGGGTTGGCAGCTATTTCGGCAATTGCGCTTTCGCAACTCCTGATGCCTGTTTTCCAAACCCTGACGAAGGTAGAGTTTTCTCCCACTCCCTCCACTGGAATGAGCATTGGCGTAGGAGTATTGTTTTTGACTGGTGCCTTATTATCGGGGCTTTACCCGGCCTATGTGATGTCTTCTTTTCAACCTTTGCAAATGATTAGGGGCCATTTTAAAAACCCGAGTCAGGGTGTCCCCATTAGAAAGGTTCTGATTGTATTTCAATTTGCAGCCTCTATTGCGCTTATTGCGGGTACCTTGGGCGTACGCCAGCAGCTTGGATTTATGCAAGAGCAGGATAAGGGACTCGATATGGAACAAACGCTTATCGTAAAAGGTCCTGGAATTAAGGATTCATCCTATCAACAGCATTTGGTCTTTTTCAAAAATGAAGTGAACAAGCTCCCTCATATACAAAAAGTAAGTGTTTCTTCTAATATTCCTGGCAAGGAACTGAGTTGGGCTAGGCAGTTTTACCAGCCCGCACAGCCGGAGAGCGGTAAAGGCATAAATATCATCGCTATTGATGAAGATTTTTTTCAATTATACGGTGTTGATTTACTTGCCGGCCGCAATTTTTCCCAGGAAGTTACTTCTGACCGTGGTAATTTGATCATAAACGAAACGGCAGCACGCCAGCTGGGTTTTAAAAATGCGGAAGAGGCAAATCAAAAGACAATCATTTGGCATGAATCTGACGAAGATACACATGCCAAAACGATTATCGGAGTGATCAGGGACTTTAATCAGGAATCTCTCCATAAGGAAGTGGGTCCGATAGTATTTGCTCTAAAGGAATATCTCAATGCCCCATGGGCGGGCGAATATTATTCACTGAAAATAAATTCCGGTGACTATACCACTACCTTGAGCCAAATAAAGACAAAATGGGAACAAGCCTTTCCCAATAGCCCCTTTGAATACTTTTTTCTCGACGATTATTTCAATAGTCAATACCTGTCGGAGCAAAAATTCGCAAGGATTTTTAGCATTTTTGCTGGTTTGGCCATCTTTATCGCATGTATGGGACTCTTCGGTCTTACCTCTTACATGACCTTGCAACGAACCAAAGAGATCGGTATACGCAAAGTGCTGGGAGCGTCTATCTTAAATATCGTAGCCTTACTTTCAAAAGACTTTTTCCTGCTCATCGCTTCAGCCAGTATAATTATAGTGCCGATTATTTACTATATCATGAAAAACTGGCTGCAAAATTATGCCTATCAGATGGAAATCCACTGGTGGCTATTGGGCCTTCCTATCCTATTGGTAGGGCTTTTGGCATTGCTTACTGTCAGTCTTCAAACGATAAAAACGGCATTGGAAAATCCTGTGAATAGTTTGAGAAGTGAATAGGGGAGAAACGAGAGCCAAGAAATAAGATGCGAGAAATATGATGCGAGATACGAGAAGCGAGAAGCGAGATTCTAGAAACAGAGATCCAAAGCCTGCCCCGAAGAACTTAGAAGAGTTATAAACAAGAGAGCCAAAACTCCAACACTATGATCAAAAACTATTTTAAAATCGCATTTAGAAATCTTGTGAAAAACAGGATTTTTAGCCTGATCAATATTTTGGGTTTGGCAATAGGAATTGTTGCCTGTATGCTGATTTTACAATATGTGCGGTTTGAATTGAGTTATGATGATTTTCATGAAAATGGATCAAATATTTATAGGGTAATTGCCACCGATAATGAAGAAACTGGAAGAAAATCCATATTGGTGCCTTCCCCGATCGGCCCTGAACTGCAAATGAATTATCCCGAAGTCATTGAATATACCCGGTTGATACTGCCATGGAGCGGTCAGGAAGCTACAAGTACTTTGGTTCTCAATGGCATTGATGGCAATACTGTCAAGCATAATTTCAAATGGGGATTTTATTCAGATCCGGGATTTTTAAAAATGTTCAACTTTCCTTTTATTCTCGGGAATGCCCAAGATGCATTGGCTGATGGAAATAGGATCGTTCTCTCTGAATCGGCAGTCCAAAAATTATTTGGGAATGCTTGGAAGAAAAACAGCCAAATACTTGGACAATCCCTTGAATATATCAATGAGTACGACAGGTTTTCATTGCTTATTACAGGAATTGTTGCTGATGCCCCGGACAACTCACATTTCCAATACGATTTTCTTGCTTCTTTTGGAACATTAAGTACCGGATGGGGCAAGGATTATGCGGAAACCTGGAACGGTCATAATGTCTATACCTATTTGCAATTAGCTCCTGATGTAGAGTTACAGGGATTTTTGGAGAATATGAATGAGTTTGTTGGTGACCACCATCCCGATCAGGAACTCAATGCAACTTTTTCGTTACAGGCTTTGCAGGATATCCACTTAAATTCCCATATAGATGGTGAGTTGAAAGCAAATGGCAATTTGACACAGGTATATTTCCTTTCCCTGACAGCTGTTCTGATTTTGCTGATTGCCCTGGTAAACTATATCAATCTCTCAACAGCCAAATCAGTTGCCAGAAGCAGTGAAGTGGGTTTGAGAAAAGCCATGGGGGCATTACGCCATCAACTTATGAAACAATTTCTTTTCGAATCCCTTTTGGTCAATGGCCTTGCTTTTGCCTTGGCCATTTTGATCTTATTCCTTGTTTCGCCATTTTACCCGCAATTGACAGGTAGGGAATTGGATTTTTATGACGGTTGGCTTTGGATGTTCATTGTATTGTTTTTTCCAATCATCACCCTTTTATCCGGAATCTATCCTGCTTTTGTATTGTCAGGTTATGACCCCATGCAGGCATTAAAAGGAAAATCCCTTCATTCATCAAATGGAAAGCAACTCCGAAAGGGGATGGTTGTGTTTCAGTTTGGAGTATCTATGACCCTTATCATTTTTACCATTGCACTGTACCAGCAGTTGGATTTTATGCGGTCCAAAGATACAGGCTTTGAAAAAGAAGGTGTGGTAGTGGTCAAAGGACCGGGTAACAGGGCAGAGACCTGGATTGAGCACGACATTCAAAAGGATTCAAGAGAATCTAATGATCCATTCAAAGAAATGGTATCAGGTCTGGCGGGAGTTCAAAAAGTTTCCCTTTCATGGGCGATTCCTGGAGAAACTAACAGCATTTACCCGATGAGATTGGGTCAAGCCTACAATAACAGTTTCATTGATGTATTGATCACGGACAATGATTATGCTGAGGTTTATGGGTTGGAATTGCTTGCTGGGATCTTCAGCACCAAAGACGGGCATGTCATCAATGAGGAAACAGCCAAAGTATTGGGTTTTGAAGATCCTATATCAGCTGTCGGGCAGGTTTTTAAGGATGACAGAGAATACTCCCGAACCATTAATGGAGTTGTGAAAAATTACCACCACCAAAGCCT
>NZ_JBGTCA010000290.1:0-7175 GCF_041749095.1 Aquiflexum sp.
CTTCATTTCCCATAGATTGACCTGTCCTGACAATATCCGGGATGCCCGGATGGATGATTTTGCTTTGTCATTTAACCCATTGCCATAATCCGGCCTGTGGTGCCTTACCGCTGCGGCCCCGCCGATAACATTGCGGCAAAATCGCTCCACCCCATCATCATTGCTTCCCGAACCCCATTGACTGTTCATCCCTCCATACACTTTGGTATGGTTGGCCGGTCGTAGCGGGTATTGGTCCCTTAAGCCCAAAATATATTGCAAGGTATCCCAATGTGCCTGACCGAAGTTCCTGCTGTTGATCTGGGAAATGTCCATAAAGGTGTAAAATCCCGGATGCGCAATCAGGTCATGACAACGTTGGCAGGAGGACGGTTTATGAAAATCATCATACATGTCTGTCAGGAAAACGGTCTTCCCCTGTTCTTCGGCTTTTTCCCTGATATAGGTAATCCAATGATTGCCCCAGGTCACCGGCGAGGTGGTCTCATTGTTCATGCAATACAGTATATTTTCATATTTTAAGGTGATGGAAAGAAACTTGTTCACATACCTTTCCTGATATTTCAGGATTGGCATCAGCTTTTCCCCATACTTGGGCATGCCTGGGATACTGTGGAAAAAAGGTTGGTGGTCTGCACCTGGGTGGTTGGGATAAACAACCTCAAAAGGACTTTCTTCCTGCGTGTAATTGATATTGTTGTCCGGGTGAAAAGGATTGAGCAGCCATTCCTCCCTGCTGAAATCAAAGCGGTCCCAAAGCTCCATCTGCACGATGATGTCCCGCTCATCACAAAGCCTGAGCAGGTATTCCAACTTGTCCCAATAACCGTCATTCCAACGGTCCAGGTCATATTTTCCATCCACCATACCATAAGCCCAAATATCCCTCTCATCGCGGGAAGACATGGTGTTGCGGATAAAATTACCCCCAACAGCTTCCAAATCATCCAAATGTTCCTTCAAGCTGTCGGACTGGAACAGGTTGTCGTTTTTGCTCCCACCCAGCAATAGCACAGGTCTGCCTTTGTACTGCCAATATCGGGGATTTTCCGCAAAAGGCTTTAAGGTATGGTCAGGAGTACCTATATTTCCAATATCGGGGCCACACGAAAGACCCATTAGGGACAATACTGCTGCAAATAGCAGAAGACGGTAACTATTCATGACTCAATATAAAAAAAGAATAGTGCTCATTTTATATATCTTATGCTTTTAATTCCATAGGCTATTTCACTGTCTTATTTTTCCAAATATTCTAAAAATCAGACATGCCTGTTTTCAATTAAACCACCTCCCACAAAAAAACCAAGTCCTACAACTTCAAATCCACATTACCCGCACAAATCTTATCAAATTTCGCTTTTTTCAATGCTGCTTTCAAAGTATCTTTTCAAATTGATTCCAAATTGAAAATCCTATAACCTGAAAACCAATGTTCTTTAAATCAGAATTCCCAGAACTTCCATACTTTTCTTCATCCAAAAAACTCTCTTACCTGCTTTTACTTCTTGTTTTTTCGTGCACCCTCTTGAATGCCCAAGAAGGAAAAACCTGGCTCCGCTTTGAGGGAAAAGATGGCCCCGGTAAGGGCAAACATATTGTTCTGATCAGCGGGGATGACGAATACCGTTCCGAGGAAGGTCTGCCCATGTTGGGAAAATTACTCGCTAAGCATTACGGATTTACCTGCACAGTGCTCTTTCCAATCGAACCAGAAACCGGAGACATTGTACCTTCTTACCAAAACAACATCCCTGGTTTGAAACAACTCGCAAAAGCTGACCTCATGATCATGCTGACCCGGTTCAGAGAATTACCGGATGAGCAGACCAAGCATTTTCATGATTTTATATTGGCCGGAAAACCCATCATTGGACTAAGGACTGCCACCCATGGATTTCATTATGAAAAAAACAAAAACAGTCCCTTTGCCAAATTTGACTGGAGAAACAAAGACAAAGGATGGGAAGGGGGATTTGGCCAGCAAATTTTGGGAGAAACTTGGGTTGCCCACCATGGACACCATGGAAAGGAAGGGGCGAGAGGCCTTATCAGTGGAATTCCCCAACAAGAAGACCATCCCATCTTAAGAGGCGTCAAAAATATCTGGGTTGCTTCCGATGTTTATACTGTTAAAAACCTGGTGCCTGAAGCCCATGTGCTTGTTTATGGCGTTCCTACTTCGGGAATGACTGACGATGCCCCTGTGAATTGGGAAAAAGCGGTAATGCCCATGGCCTGGACCAAAGACTATCAGATTGAGGGAGGGAAAAAAGGAAAAGTATTTACCACCACCATGGGTGCTTCGGTTGATCTGCAAAGTGGAGACTTAAGGAGACTTGTCGTTAATGCTGTTTTTTGGGGCCTTGATATGCCTGACAAAATCACACCTGACATGGATGTCTCTATTGTAGGTAAATACGATCCATCTATGTTTGGATTTGGAACATTTAGGAAAGGGATGAGGGTTGGGGATTTTAGATGAAAAAGACGTGAGATGTGAGACGAGAGATGTGAGATAGGTTGTCCGAAGTTTATAACTTCGGATCTCTGAGTATTGAGTTTTTAACTCAAATCCCCAATCATTTGTATTAGATTAAAAAAAAAACAACCATGAATAAAATTGGATTTAATGTATTGGCCTGGTCGGCTGCCATGTCGGATGACCTGAAACCCATCTTGGACAGATTGAAAAAAATCGGATATGACGGGGCTGAATTTTTTGTTGGCTCAGAAGATGTAGCTGCTTACAAGCGAATCGGAGAATATTGCAAAAATATCGGATTGGAAGTCACTACTGTATGTGTGCTTAGCCCTGAGGAAAATCTGGTCAGTCCTGAAACTGAAATCCGTCAAAAAGGCCTAGAGAAAATCAAATGGATTATAGACCGTTCCCATGACCTTGGTTCGCAGGTATTGTGCGGACCTTTTCATTCGGCATTTGCCACTTTTTCCAAAGCCGCTCCACAGGGTATCGAATATGCCCGGAGTGCCGAAATTCTCCACCAAGCAGGTGATTACGCTGTACAGGCTGGCATCCTCCTTACTCCTGAAGCATTGAACCGATTTGAATGCTACCTCTGCAACACCATGGTGCAACTTTCCCATTTATTGAAAAACACCAACCATCCCAATGTAATGGCAATGTTTGACACCCACCATGCAAATATGGAAGAGAAAAAGTTAGGAGAAGCTATCCGCCACATTGCACCATATCTTGCCCACTTCCATATCAGTGAAAATGACCGGGGCACCCCGGGTTCCGGTCATGTGCCTTGGGATGAAACTTTTGCCGCGTTGGCTGAGATCAAATACAAAGGTTGGCTGACTATTGAGGGCTTTACCCGAAACGATCCTGACTTCGCCAATGCCATCGGTGTGTGGAGACAGTTTTCAGAACCTTGGGAAATGGCTGAAAGTGGGTATAAGTTTATCAAGGTGATGGGGGAAAAGCATGGGCTTTAAAAAAAAGTGGTAGTCATGGCATGACTGTCTTCCTCTTTGTATTAAAATTGTAAATCCATTTTCCTTTTTGGATTTTTTTCTATATCAAAACATAAAATGAAAAAAAGGCCTAAGATTAAACACTTAGACCTTTAGTATTTTTAAAAAATCCCTATTTACATTCTTGACTGAAATCAAGAAACTCAGCCGTCACCTCGCCATTGGCATTTACAGTAATATGGATGTTTGCTTTAACTTTATAATTCGGGGCTTTACCCTGTCCTATAAGGAAACCGGATAAAGTAAAATTAGTACTAGATCCTTTCGATATGGTCTCAGTTGTATTGGATACATCATTATACTGATACTTTGCCCCTGATATTTGTCCTACACCAGATCCTTTCGCATTGACATGTAATTTGAACATCGTATTCCCACTTTTGGAAGTAACGTTATTTAAAACCACATGATACTCACCATCCACATCAACTGGTTCATCACAAAAGTAGGCTGTGCCCGAAAAAGGAAATCTAATTTGACTTGATTGAGCATTTACCTGACGGGTTAGCATTAGTCCAATTGCTGCAATGAGACTAAGAATTACTAAGTTTTTCTTCATTTTTTTTGTTTGTTTAGGTTAGAATTTGTTTTTATTATATAAAGGGTGATCGATAAAATATAATTGATAATTCAAGTAGGTTGTTGTGGCATTAACAAGCATTTCTTTAACTGATTCTAATGAATAAAAAAAAGGCATAAGATTAAACACTTAGGCCTTTAGTATTTTCCAAATCGCCTATTTACATTCTACACTTAAATTATAAACATCAACCGTCAACTCACCATTGGCATTTATGGTAATATGATAAGTTAAATGAACTTTACGGTTCGGAGCCTTACCCTGTCCTATCATCATAAAGGTTTGAGTAACAGTATAATTTATACCTTTCGATGCATTGAAGGTTTGATTGGACACTTCATTCCACTGATAAACTGCACCTGAATCTTGTCCTACACCTGTTCCTTTCCCATTGACATGGTATTTCAACATGACATTTCCATTATTGGAGAAAACTGAATTTGAAACAAAATGAAATTCTCCATCCACATCAACTAATTCTCCACAAAAGTCAACTGTTGTTGAAAAAGGGATTCTATCTTGACTTGATTGAGCATTTACCTGAATGACGAACATTAGTCCCATTGCTGCAACGAGACAAAATTTTACTAAGATTTTCTTCATTTTTTTTTGTTTTTTTGGGTTAGAAATTTTTTAAATTTAAATACATGTGATTGGTATAAAAGAAATATAAATAAGGATTGGTGGTTGTAGAATTTAGAATTTTTACCACTTTACTGGCATCTCTTTAATTATAAAAATTAAAAATTGCTGAGGAATATTATTTTATAATCCTTTAATAGGATGTTAAATTGAATTCATCTAAGGATTATACTCGATTTATTACCTTAATTTAATCATGAAATTCAGTCAAACCTAGATTTTCTTATCCAAAGACTAAATATTGATTGATTGGTTGATCAAATGGCAAGATTTGGCGGATTTACCGTTTGATTATTCATTTTACCATTTTGGCATGATTTCTATTATCATTAGTTTGTGTATAAAAAACTGGCTATATTGGATATAAATAGTTATTCAAAGAAGTGAAATAATCTTTTTATTCATTTAAAGTCATTAATTTCAAATATTCAGTACTGTTTAATTTAAATTAGAAGATGTCATAGCCGAATTTTCAAATATCTTAAAGGTTCATTTTGAGTAAGGATCCAAACATATCAACCCTAATTACTTGTGCGATCATTGATGACGATCCTTTTATCAGTGATCTCCTCTTGGATAAGCTGACCCAACACTTTCCCGAAATTCAGGTGATAGCCGTTGCCAATAATGGTCAAGAAGGGATTCAGAAATTAATGAAATTTAGGCCCAAACTGGTCTTTTTGGATGTAGAGGTGAACGACATGACTGGCTTTGAAATGCTTTTACAACTGCCGGAAATCAATTTTAAAACTATTTTTATTACCTCCTACAGACATTATGCAATTAAAGCCATCCGGTTCAATGCCTTGGATTATTTGCTGAAGCCAATTGATCTTGAGGAGTTGAAAAATGCCATTGCCCGCTTTAAGAACCAGTACGAGCAATCTTCCCTTCCAAATCCAATTAATCAGGCTTTGGTAAATATTTCCACCTTGGATGAAAAAGAACATGTCCTTAATCTTAATATCCAGAAAGGACTGGTGAAAATTGCCGTCAAAGATGTCCTATACATCCAAGGGGACAGAAACTACAGTCAGATTCAACTGGGCAACAAAAAAGTAGTTGTCTCTAAAACCCTTTCAGATTTGGCAGAAATTTTGGATGACCATTATTTCTTTAGGTGTCACAAATCTCACTTAGTGAATAGAATCCATGTACATTATATTGTCAATAGTTTCTCCCTTTTATTATCCTCGGGTCAGACCCTCCCTATTTCCAGAAGGCGAAAAAAGCCTTTCCAAAATTGGTTTTCTGAAATAAATTCACCGAGAAGAGAGCAGTCTTAGTTCTTTTTTCTTTTATCCAAATCTGCTGCATCACAGAAGGATGTAAATTCTTCTGAAAAACCCGACTCCCTGACCTCAACTCTCAATCAGGGAAAAAGAAAAATATTTTAATATTGGATCAAAGTATATTATCCCTGACTCTCCAACCAATCCCCTACCCTCTCATTAAAATCCTCCAAATTCTCCCAATGAAAAGCATGACCGCTTTCCGGGTAGATATGCAATTTGGAATTGGGGATTGCCGAGGCAACTTCCTTAGTCATCCACTGAGGTGTAAATACATCTTTCTCCCCTCCTAGAACAAAGGTCGGACAGTTGATTTTTTTCAAATCCTCTAGCACAGAATGGTTGATACATGCATCCGCCTGGGCCTCCAACCCGATCAGTGGCTGGGGATTTGGATCCAAAGCTGCATTTTTTCGGTCTTCGAACAAACCTGAATGGAATTCCTCATCATCCCAAGAACGTTTTGAGAAAATCAACAACTGAATGTAAAGGCTGAATTCATCAGGCTTCAACCTTGCTTTGCAGTCCTTCATATGCTGAAAAATAGCCTTGGCCGTATTGTCGCATCTTGCCCATGGACACATCAGGACCATAGCTTTTACCCTTGTCGGGTAATGAATGGCCATCTGTTGGGCAATGATGCTTCCCATCGATACGCCAACCACTTTTACAACCCCTAAGCCCAAATGATCCAAAACTCCAATGCAATCCTGGGCCATCTGAAGGGCAGTGTAGGATCCTGCAGGTTTGTCAGATTTGCCTACACCACGGTTGTCCACCAAGATACAGCGGAAGGATTTTGCCCAACGGGCAACATGTTTTTCCCAGACCGATCCCGGTGCTGTGATCCCCATAATCAGAAGCAAAGGTTCTCCCGAGCCTCTTTCTTCAAAGTAGATGTTGATTCCGTTGGTGGTGATGGTGGGCATAGTTTTTTGTAGGTAATTTATTGTTAAAATTTAAATTAAACGATTGATTCCCAAATCTTCATCATTCATTATTCATCATTCCTTATTCGAAATTCATTAATGAATATGACGTTCAGTAAATTGTAGTTCTTTATCCATCCCTTAAACCTTTACTCCTAATTCAGAGAGGTTCCATTCTTGATTCTTGGCTCTTATTTCTCAGTTCTCACCTCTCGTTTCTCGCCTCTT
>NZ_JBGTCA010000291.1:0-9010 GCF_041749095.1 Aquiflexum sp.
AAATGGTTCTGGAGATGGAATGGGAATGGGAAGCGGAAGTTCCGCAGGATCATCTGGAATGAATCAATCATCTGCTGGATCCTCCATGGGTTCAGGGTCTGGATCAGGAAAGTTGACAGATGTGCTGAGACTGCAAGTTCAAATCAAGGCAATGGAGTCTGACTTACAACAGTTGGAGGTAGACAAGAGACCTTTATTGGTCCGCTTCAACCAATTTTTGGGTAGGGATAAAAACGAGACAGTAAATTTTGAAACCAATATTTCAACCCAAAAAGATAAGGGTTGGGAAGTGGCCATGTTGGAAAATATTTTGGAAACGAATCCCATGCTGTTGATGCTGGAAAAAGAGGGATTGGTCTACCAAAAGCAAGGTGAAATGGCCAAACTGGAAGGCAAACCTATGTTTGGGTTAGGCTTAAATTATATGGTGTTTTCTCCACGACCAGAGGCGGGAGTCCCCGGTGGAATGAATGGGATGGACTATATGCCTGCCGGAATGGGGAATAATATGGTGATGCCCATGGCGACGTTGACTTTACCTATTTACCGCAAAAAATACAAAGCCTTGGAAACCGAATCTAAGCTTTATTGGGAAGCCAATGAAAGCCAAAAGGAAGATTTGAAAAGAAATCTGGAAACTGAGTTTGAAAGTATCCTTGCATCCATCAAAGATGCAAATAGAAAAGTCAAACTCTTAGAAGAGCAGATTGAACTGATGGAGCAAACAATGGAATTGTCCGTCACATCTTACGCTACAGAAGGAAGTTCTTTCGAAGAACTCCTCAATATTCAGCGTGAACTATTGGATTTTAGACTCAATGCTTTGAATACGAGGATTGAGAGGGAAATTGCATTTGCTAAGTTGGAAACATTGGTGGGCTTTTAACATTTGAGGTCTTTTTTGACCTCGAAGGTTTATTCAAGAAATATGGTTGAAATATGGTTGAAATATGATCGAAATAAATAGAAATATTATAGGATAGTTAAACCGGAATTGTGGATAGTTAGTCCTAAAAAAAAATTACTTGGAAAGAATTAAAGTTTAAACCAAAAATCCTGAAGGGGTTGAACAAAGCTTAGAGCAAATATAAATTAGATCGGGGTGGAAAGTCTTATGTCTTTTGTCTTGCGTCTTAAATCTATAAAAAAAATGAAACAGAGAAAAAACATATTTATCATCATCATCGGCTGCCTATTCTTTGGCGCTGTGGTGGGTTGGATGATCAGAGGTGGGGAAGAACATCCTGCTGAGGAACACACCCATATTGACGAAGAGGGAGTGGAATATACTTGCTCTATGCACCCACAAATTCGCCAAAATGAACCGGGCCAATGTCCCATTTGTGGGATGGCACTCACACCTGTGGGCAATAAAAAAAGCGGTGAATCCAGTCCCTTTATTATGGAAATCACTCCTGAAGCAGTTGCACTTTCAAATGTGCAGACGACTATGGTTAAATCTGGTTCAGGTTCGGGAAAACTTACCTTGACCGGAAAAATCCAAGCCAATGAACAACGGGTAAAAAGCCTCACTGCAAACTATTCAGGTAGAGTCGATCAATTGTTTATCAACTTCACCGGTCAGGAAGTTCAAAGAGGACAGAAGTTAGCGACTCTTTATTCCCCTGAGCTGGTTAACGCCCAAAAAGAACTCTTGGAAACAGCCAAAATCAAGGATCGTCAGCCTGCACTTTACGAAGCTACCAAGGAAAAACTAAGGCTTTGGAAAATTTCAGAAAAGCAGATTGCTTCTATCGAAAGTTCCGGCCAGGTAGATACTCAGTTTGATGTGTTTGCAGATGTTGGAGGGGTGGTGACAGCTAGAAATGTTGCAATGGGTGATTTTGTGAATAGAGGTACGGCTATGTTCGAAATTGTTGATTTAAGTAATGTATGGGTGATGTTGGATGCTTACGAATCTGATTTGGGAGCAATCCGAAAAGGGGATGATTTGAGTTTTCAGGTTTCCGCCTATCCAGGCAAGGAATTCAAAGCCAAAGTCACTTATATTGATCCCATGCTTAATCCCGATACCCGTACAGTAGGCATTCGGGCAGAAGCGGTCAACCATAATTATGAATTGAAGCCGGAGATGTTCGTCTCTGCCAATATAGCTACTTCCCAAGCAGGACAATCAGGTTTGATGATTCCTAAAACAGCCATTCTCTGGACTGGCCCACGTTCTGTGGTCTATGTGCAGAAGGGTAATCGTGAGGCACCAGCATTTGAAATGAGAGAAATAGAGATTGGTGGCCGGGTAGGAGAGGATTACCTTGTTTTGTCTGGTTTGGAAGCTGGAGAAGAAGTGGTCAGCAACGGTGTTTTTGCGATCGATGCAGCAGCACAGTTGAGTGGCAAATACAGTATGATGACCCGACCGCAAGTAAAGACTTTGGATACTCCTGAGGAATTTAAAAAGCAGTTGACGGCATTTATACAAAGCTATTTGCCCATCAAAAACGCCTTGGTGAAAACCGATGCCGAGGCTACCCGGAAAACCATTAGCCCTGCAAAATCCATTTTGGCAAAAGTGGACATGAAGCTTTTGGAAAGCAAAGCCCACGATATCTGGATGGATTTGTTAAGACCTATTCAAAGCAGTCTGGACAAGATCGCCCAATCTAACGATGTGGAGGAGCAAAGGAAGCATTTTGAAACTTTGTCTGACAACCTGATCGAAGCGGTAGAATATTTTGGAGTTGTTGAAAATACCATATACCGTCAATATTGTCCTATGGCTTTCCGTGATCAAGGAGCTTACTGGCTAAGCAGTGAAAAAGAAATCCGCAATCCCTACTTTGGAGATAAGATGTTGACCTGTGGGGAGGTGAAGGAAACTTACGAGCCGGGTAAAAGAGTGATTTCTGAATCTGGATCTAAACCGGATGTTCAGGTGGGGCATCAGCATTAATCTTTAAATGAAATATATAGAAATATGCCTACGTCGAAATAAAATAGAAATAATTTTAAGTATCATTCCTTTCTTTAGGTATCTGAGATTGTCTGAATGAATAATTGATTATCAGTAATATTTCGGCGAAGCCATATCTCAATCTTATTTCACGAAGGATATTTCTTAATAAAGTAAATAATCAAAATCACAAATATGAAAATCAAACAATACCTAATCATCCTTTCCTCATTAATTATCATTTCCTGTTCTTCAAATAAGCAAGAAGAGAAAACAGAGGACTCAGATGGACATGCTCACCATGATCATGCAGTATCATCGGAAACAGCCACTTCCAAAAGTCCCAGAACTGCCACTATGGCCAATATTGGGTCTAACCATGTGCACATAGATTATTCTGCTCCTAGTGTAAGGGGTAGGCAGGTATTTGGTGGTTTGGTGGCTTTTGGTGAAGTATGGGTGACTGGGGCACATTCGGCTACTCCTAAAGGAAAATATGCCCTTTTCACCATTCCAGGGGAGAATGAATGGATTGTGATCATTAATGAAAATTGGGATCAGCATTTAGCTGATGACTATGAGGAAAGCGAAGATGTGTTGAGAATTAAAGTAATTCCCCAAAAGTTGGAAAACATAGTTGAACAGTTGAATTTTAAAGTGGAGGATTTGGGTAATAATAAGGGTAAGATTTTATTCCAATGGAGCGATGTTATAATTCAAATCCCTGTGGAAACTCTTTAAATCAACCCTGCTGAATCCTTGCCAACCAATGGATTTAAATCGAAGCTGTTTGAATCGGAAATACTTTTTCTGAGTTCTTCATCCAGTTTTTTTGCTTCGGTTTTTATCATTTTCAAAAAATGGACGGTCTCTATTGGGGGGCTTTTGGGATCAATGATTTCAAGTATCCCGATGATATTGGCCAGTTTTGACCGCATCAGATGGGATTGGTTGAAAGTAACTGTTTTGAGGTATTGGCGTTGTTTCTGAATGAGATTTTCTGATTTCTTTCTTTCGGAGATATCGAAAAAGCAACCTGCCATCAACATAGGCTCTGCAAGGTTTCCCCATTTGATAACCTTGCCATATCCCAATACCCAAATGTCTTTCTTGTGTCTGTTTTTGATTCTGAATTCACTGTGGAAGGGATTTTTACCTAAACTTTCAAAATGCTCCTTAAGCTCTGCCTCAACTTTTGCCTTATCCGAGGTATGGACATGTTTTTTCCATTTGACATTTTTTGAGGAATTTCCGTTGAGATATGGGTTATACCCAAACATCTCATTGAGGGAAAGGCTTAACTTATCAGATTGCTGGGCTATGTCCCAAATCCAAAAACCAATTAAATTATCCTCCAGCAATCCTTCCATCAGATCGTTTTTAGCATGAAGGTCATTGACCGTTTCCGGGAATTCAACTATTTTCTCATTTTTGGAGGAAATTTTATGCCCTACACCATAAAGCTGAAATTTGTTGTCTTTCCCGTTGATTATTGTAAACTCCCATCTTGTCCAATAAAAGTCGCTTCCATCAGATTTGACTTTTCTCAGATCCAAGATAAACTTCCTGTCTCCATTTTCCAGTGAGTTATTAAGCAAAAATTCAAAGTTTGAAAAGTCCTTATAATAAACCAGTTCTGAAAATGAAGTTCCCAAAATGCCTGTTTTCAAAAACAAACACTCTTTTTCAAGATGTTTGTTATTGTCCAAAATATTTCCATTTCCATCCAAATGGATAAAATAGAAATAGTCTGAATTATGAAAAATATTTTTCATAGTTTAATAGGCTGTAATTCTTTGGTATTACTTGATTTAAAAAAATTAATAGAATAACAAAGAACATAAATAATAATATAAAAATCAAAAAATAAGGTTTAAAACTACACTTCAATTATGGAATCAATTTATATGCTCAATAGAAATGAATTTGGAAATGAGGAAAATCTAGGAAATTTAATCTCAGAGACCGATGCAATGACTCTTATAAAAGATTGGGTCATAAATGAAAAACTGTTTTTTCACATGGAACAGGTCGGACACTTGATGAAAGCCTTTGCAATTTCAAAAGGATATGATGATGAAACCCGGCAAATGTGGCATGTATCCGGCCTGCTACATGATGCAGATTGGGATCAGTGGCCTGATGAACATTGTAGGAAAATCATAGCAGAACTTGAATCAAGGCAGGTTGACCCGCGGATAATAAAAGCAATAGCCAGTCATGGCCCCCGGTATTTTGGGGTGGAACCTTCTTCGGAAATGGACAAGATGCTATATGCTTTCGATGAATTATCCGGTTTTGTCCATGCTTATTCCCTGATGCGGCCCCAAGGCTATGAAGGCATGGAAGTCAAAGGCGTCAAAAAAAGACTGAAGGACAAAAGCTTTGCTGCTCAGGTCAGCCGGGAGGATATTGCAGATGCAAGTGAGAAGGCAGGGATATCTATTGATGAACTGATTCGATTTGTGATTGAAAATCAGTTGAGGAATTAAAAAATGGATTATAAGATTACAAAGAGCAACCTAGGCCGCTCTTTGCATTTATATTGTCAGAATTGTATGTAAGAACTTTAATAATTATTAATCTTCATTATATTCTCTCAATTCCGCTGCTTCTTCCTCTTCAGAAAAGCTGCCAACTTCAGAAGAATTATTTGCTGCCCTGGTATCTTCTCTTCTTTCCTGTTCCGCTTTCACTTTACTCAATGGTTTGAGGTGGGATGGGGGAGGTGGGAGCAATTCTTCATCTTCTTTTTCATAAGGGAAAACTTCAACTATGGGACTTTCGGTCACCTCAGGAACCCTGAACGAAACCAGCATATTGCTCAGGCTTTCATGGATTCGGTCATAGGCCTCTTTGACATCATGTGCGGTCACCAACATAAATTGGGTAACCTTTTTTTCCTTGCCACTATCCGCATCCGAAACTATATAACTGATCTTACACTTGTGCCAGATGTCTATATCTTCAAAGAAAAAAACATCCACAAAATTGCTTTTGCTAATGTTGGTCACCTGAAAATCCCCTCTGATGACGGAACCAAGCATATCATATATCCTGGCCTCAGCTTCGGTAAAAGATACCGCATCTACCAGGTATTGTTCTGAAACATTTTTGAGCAATCCCTGCTCATTTTCTTTGGCGTACTTAACCTTACACAAAAACCAAATCCTCATACTTGATCTATATTTTATTAGAGCAGCGAAGGTAATGGTTATTGGCAAAAGCAACAATGAAAAAATATTGATTTAGAAATTTTTTAAAAAATCCCGTATATTTTGAAGGAATCAAAAACAAATGTGGCAAAAAATCATCTATAGCTTTCCGGTTCAGTTACTGCTTTTACACCTGAGGAAAAACCTGTTATTGTTATCCCTATGGTTCCTTTTAGTGTTGATTACATTCCAAAGTTTTGGTACGGTCATCGGTTTGCCATACCTCTTGTTGGATCCCGAATATCTCAACAGGGTGTCCTGGCAGGGGTTTTTCTTTGTTGGGGTAGCCTTGGGGATTTTTACCATGTCATTTCACATGACTACCTATATTTTGGATGGGGCAAAATTCAGGTTTTTGGCGGTCATTCCAAGGCCCTTTGTCCAGTTTTGTTTCAACAATTCGATCATACCGCTCATTTTTTATTTACTTTACATATTTGCCTTTATTAATTTTCAACTGGACAATGAGCATGAAAGCAACTGGATTGTGTTTTCTTATTTTTTGGGGTTTTCAGGAGGTACGGTTTTGACCTATACCCTAATGTTTTTGTATTTTGGTCTTACCAACAAAGATTTTTTTATCCTATTTGCAGGGAATGTTGAAAAGAGGTTGAGAAAAACCAAACTGCCCAGGGCAAATATGCTTAGAAGGATCAAAGAGAGTCAAAAAGAGAAGGAAAAGGTGGTGGATTACCTGGATATTAGTTTGAGGTTTAAAGAAATCAGACAGGACCTTTCCAGGTTCGAAGCCAATAAATTGTTGCGGGTGTTTGACCAAAACCACCTGAATATGTTTATTATCCAAACGGTTTTGATCAGCTTGATATTGCTCATGGGATTTTTCAGGGAAAATCCCATACTGCAAATTCCAGCCGCTGCCAGTGGTATGTTACTTTTCGCTATTCTGACAATGGTCGTAGGGGCAGTTGCTTTTTGGTTGAGAGGATGGGTGACACCCGCTGTATTGGCTGCAATTTTGATTTTCAATTACCTATCAAGTACTGAATGGCTCAACAGACCTCATACAGCTTTTGGATTGGATTATAATAAGGAACCTGCTGCATATAATCTTGATAATTTGACGGCCATACTTCATAAAGACAGTGTAGAAAAGGATAAAGATTTCACTTTGGAAATTCTTGAAAACTGGCGTAGAAAATTCCCGGATAATGAAAAACCCAAAATGGTCTTTGTAGCTGTCAGCGGGGGAGGGCAAAGGGCAGCATTATGGACGCTCAAAGTCCTGCAAGAGGCTGAATTTGCCTCGGGAAGTCAGCTTTTCCGCCACACGCAGATGATCAGTGGGGCATCAGGTGGGGTGATCGGGGCGGCATTTTTCAGGGAATTGTATATGAGATATCAAGATGATCCAAAATTCCATTATCTGGATGAAAAGTATCTTCACCAGATATCTTCGGATAACCTCAACCCTATCATTTTCACCCTGTTGGTAAATGATTTGCTGATCAGAAACCAATACTTTGAATACAATGGGAGGAGATACCTGAAAGACAGGGGGTTTGCTTTTGAAAGTCAATTGAATATCAATACAGGTGAAGTGATGGATAAGACCATTTCGGAATATCTGGAACCTGAGTATCACAGTCAGATTCCCATGATGCCCATTACGCCCTTGATAACCAATGATGGCAGAAAATTGATCATCGCACCTTATTCCATGTCCTATATGGGAATTTCATTGGATAGGACGGAGGGATTTGATGAGAAAAGCCAGGCTATTGATTTTCAGAGAATGTTTGCAGACCACGATGCGAAAAACCTAAGGTTTATAAGCGCCCTGAGGATGGGAGCCACTTTTCCTTTTATCACACCAAATATCCAACTTCCTTCCAAGCCTCAAATGATGACAATGGATTCGGGCCTTTCAGACAATTTTGGTGTTCAGGACGCCCTGCGTTTTATGTACGTTTTCAAAGATTGGATCAAGGAAAACACCTCGGGAGTGGTTTTAGTCACAATTCGTGATTCTGAAAAATTCACAGAAATCGAACAAAAGGCTTTGCCGAGATTTTTTGAAAAATTGTTTACACCCGTCAAAAATATTTACATCAATTGGGACAATGTACAGACGTTGAGCAATGAAGTACTTTTTACAAGGATGAAAGAAACAATGGATTTTGATTTGGAAAGGATTGAATTTGAATATTCCACATTGCAATACCTCCGTGACCGTGGTTTGGCGGATCAAATGGGTCCTTTCAGTCCCATTGACCAGGATATCCAACGGGCTTCCTTGAATTGGCGACTGACAGCCAGGGAAAAAAAATCCATTATTGACAATATCAACAGTACACAAAACAGACTTGCATTGCAGAAATTAAAGAGTTTGGAGCTATTGTCACCAATACCTTAATCCACCTCCAATTCTTTCTGAAAGGCTTCGATGGCTTCTATTTTACCCACCACATAAACAGTATCCCCAAGTTTCAGCTTTTGGTCACCGGTTATTTCAGTGATGGTTTTATTCCCTCTTCTGATGGCAACTACGTTTACCCCTACCACTTCCCTAATCCGGGCTTCTTTGATGGAAACATTGATGAAATCTCCGGTATCTTTTTCAACCCTTAGGCTTACAAAGTTGATTTCAGGCAAATCAATTTTAAATCTTGAAGTGACATCAGTCGTGCCCCTGAACATTTCGTAATTATGCGACCTGACATCTGCGGTAAATTCTTCAATATCATGCCGTGGCACGAGATACTTGTGAAGAACCCTGTTGAATATTTCAATAGAAGTTTCAAATTCCTCGGGAATGACCTCATTTGCTCCCAAGTTCCGGTTTTCTTCAATTTCATTGACATACCTTGTCCTCACGATGATGTATGGGTTTTGGGTAATGTGCCTAATGGTCGCTATAATTCTT
>NZ_JBGTCA010000292.1:0-1602 GCF_041749095.1 Aquiflexum sp.
GTAATTCGTGTATATGTTCCAGGACATGAAAGAGGGTGATTACATCAAATTTTTTATCCTTTCTAATTTGATCTACTGTTTCGAAAACCTTGATTTTTTTATTAATACTAATTTCCCGTGCAATGGGATTTGGTTCTATTCCTGTGACTTTCCATTTTTGGTTTGAGGCAGCTTTTATGAAGTAACCGGTTCCACAACCTATATCCAACAGTTTTCCTTTTGCAGGGTTTAGCTGGTTAATCAATGATACTTTCTTTCTTATTGTAATTTTTCTTACGATTTTATAAAGGAAATTTGTAAGATTATTGGATTTGTTTTGATGGGATATATAGTCCTCAGATTCGTAATAATTGCTTATGGTTTCTAAACTGGGTCTAGGGTTGGTGAAAATCAGTTTGCAGGTTGTGCATTGGCAAAGTAAAAATACCTCATTGCTGATGGCATGGTCTTTTACTTCTGTGTGATTAAGAAAAAGCCCGCTTTTGCAGAGCGGGCATTTGGTTAACCTTTCTTTAGACATTATCTTCCCAAATAAACTGTTAAAATGGATAAATCGGCCGGAGTGACACCACTTATTCTTGATGCCTGACCCAAGGTTTCGGGTTTTACTTTATGAAGTTTTTGTTTTCCTTCTGCGGAAAGTGCCGGAATAGAGAGGTAGTCAAAACTTAAAGGAATTTTGTAATTTTCCATATTGTTGAGTTTTTCTACCATTTGTTGTTCCTTTTCAATATAGCTTTCGTACTTGATCTGAATTTCAGCCTGCTCCAATACTTCCTTTTTATATTTGGAAAGGTAGAACTTCAAATCTTGATCCAACTCCATGATTTCATTAAGGCCTAATTGAGGTCTTTTTAGAAGTTTTTCAATGGATACCTTTTCTTTGATGATGGCTGTGTCGAAACCTTCCAATCCATCATTGATGATATCGGGGGATAGTTTTTTCTGTTTGAGGTCATTGATCAGTTTTGCTGTATCTGATTTTTTATCAAGCATCTTATCAAGTCTATTATCATCGGCCAAACCAATTTGATGACCCATTTGTGTCAGCCTTAAATCAGCATTGTCCTGTCTGAGCAAGAGTCTAAACTCAGCTCTGGAAGTAAACATCCGATATGGTTCTTCTGTACCTTTGTTGATCAAGTCATCAATTAGCACACCTATATATGCGTCTGATCTTTTTAGCAAAAACGGCTCTTTTTCTGCCACTTTTCTTGAGGCATTGATGCCTGCTATCAGTCCTTGGGATGCTGCCTCCTCATAACCTGTTGTTCCATTGATCTGTCCTGCGAAGAAAAGATTTTCTATCAATTGTGTTTCCAAGGTTAATTTTAATTGAGTTGGTGGGAAAAAATCGTATTCTATAGCATACCCAGGCCTGAACATTTTAGCATTTTCAAAACCCGTAATTTTTCTTAGCGCAGCATATTGTACATCTTCAGGAAGGGAAGTAGAAAAGCCATTAACGTAGATTTCCACAGTATCCCATCCTTCAGGCTCCACAAATATCTGATGTCTTTCTCTCTCTGCAAACCTGTTTATTTTATCTTCTATTGATGGACAATACCTAGGCCCTAACCCTTGAATTCTCCCATTGAACAT
>NZ_JBGTCA010000293.1:0-7752 GCF_041749095.1 Aquiflexum sp.
GTTGCACAATGACAAAAAAGTAGATGGGGCAATGGCCTCATCCGCAAAATACCTTATGACTGAACTCCAATGTAATGTTTCCGATGAATGTGTGCAGCTTCATGGCGGCTATGGCTATATGTGGGAATATGGCGTGGCCCGGGCATTTGCGGATGCAAGGGTACAGCGGATTTATGCCGGTACCAATGAGATCATGAAGGAGTTGATTGCAAGGAAGATTTTGAAATAGGTGGAAATACAGTTGAAATACATTGAAATAGGAGTGAAGTGATTTGGGATATTGGAACGATATTAATGGATATTAGAAGATACTTGTTGAAAAAATGAAAAAGTCCCATCGGGACGACCGATGTCTTAGCGATGGGTTTTAACCCGTCGAAAGTGAAAATCAAAACATAACCAAAGTCCCGGAGGGACGGACGATTTCATTTTTATCTTTCCACTCCCAACTCCCAACTTTTTTAAAAAGCAATATTCTTTTATATTTAGTAATCTTAAATATTAGATCAAAAATCTAAGATCTAAGATCTAAGATCTTAATTCTAAAATCATTCTCAACCCAAAATAAACAATACCCTATGCCTAACTTTCCTTGGTTCAAATTTTACCCTGAAGGAGTAGAAACTGAAATTAATGTAAAAGCTTATAGTTCTGTAGTCAACCTCTTTGAGGAAAGCGTCCAAAAATTCGGGGACGCCATAGCCTACGAGTGTATGGGCAAAACCATTACATATAATGAGGTTGACCGGCTATCCCAACATTTTGCATCCTACCTGCAGCACGAGCTCAATATGAAAAAAGGGGACAGGGTGGCCATTCAGATGCCAAACTGCCTTCAATACCCCGTGGCCATGTTCGGTGTTCTCAGGGCAGGGATGGTGGTAGTCAATGCCAACCCCCTTTATACCCCGAGAGAAATGAAGCATCAGTTTGAAGATTCAGGTGCCGATGCCATTGTCATCCTTGCAAATTTTGCCAGCAACCTCGAAAAAATCAGGCAGGAAATTAAAGCCAAGCATGTCATTGTCACCGAATTGGGAGATATGCTCGGAGGCTTGAAAGGGACTATTGTAAATCTTGTGGTTAAATATGTTAAAAAAATGGTTCCTTCTTATGACCTTCCAAAGGCCGTTAGCTGGAAAAAAGTCATGTCGAGTGGGGCTTCCAAACCTTACAAAAGAGAAGAAATGACTTTGGAAGATACTGCATTCCTACAATATACAGGAGGTACCACGGGTGTTTCCAAAGGTGCGGAATTGACCCATGCCAATATTGTGGCCAACATGCAGCAGATTTCGGCATGGATGAAACCTAAATTGAAAGAAAAAGAAGAAATTGTAATTACCGCATTGCCCCTTTATCACATTTTTGCATTGACGGTAAACTGTCTTGCGATGATGAAAATCGGAGCGCATAATGTGTTGATTACCAATCCAAGAGATATGCCCGGTTTTATCAAAGAATTGGGTAAACATAAATTCACAGTGATTACAGGTGTCAACACTTTGTTCAATGGATTGATGAACAATGAAGCATTTTCCAAACTTGATTTCTCCTCCCTGAAAGTCTCCGTTGGTGGTGGGATGGCAGTACAGAAGACTACAGCAGAAAGGTGGCAGAAAATCACCGGTGTGCCATTGGCCGAAGGTTATGGATTGACAGAAACTTCCCCTGTTGCCACCTGTAATTCAATAGACGGAACTGAAAGAATAGGAACAATCGGGATTCCACTTCCCAATACGGATGTCAAAATTATCGATGACGATGGAAAGGATGTTCCAACAGGTGAAAAAGGAGAGATTTGCATCAAAGGCCCTCAGGTGATGAAAGGATACTGGAACAGGCCTGAGGAAACTGCCAAAGTAATGAATGGTGAATGGTTCAAGACCGGGGACATTGCGGTGATTGACCATGATGGATTTGTCAAAATTGTCGATAGGAAAAAAGAAATGATCCTCGTTTCCGGATTCAATGTCTATCCCAACGAGGTGGAAAATGCCATCGCCATGCATCCAAAAGTAGTGGAAACGGGCGTCATAGGAATGCCCGATGATAAATCCACCGAAAAGGTAGTGGCTTATGTGGTTGCCAAAGACAAGTCCCTGACTTCCGAAGAAATTATTGCCCATTGCAGGGAAGAACTGACAAACTACAAAGTGCCCAGAGAGGTGTATTTTGCAGATGAACTGCCCAAAACCAATGTGGGTAAAATCCTAAGAAGGAAGATCAAAGAAATGCATGAAAAGACTGTTGCCGGTTGATTTATAGAAAAGCTAAGTGGTGCTGGATTTTTGTGAGATTGTAAAATTGTAGAATTGTAGAATTGTAAAATTAAAAAAACTTGTCTGCCGTGTTGGATTGGAAAATTTCGCAGTTTTAAGCCTTTATTTCACTCAAATATTTCAACCGGTTTATTACTTTATCCCGAATCAATACCGATCTTAATATCTCTGGTTTCCATATATCTCAATATCCAAAAATATCCTCAATATCAATAAGTATCCATTAATATCCTCTAATATCTACCCAATATTTCAACCATATTTCAATTAAATATCTACCATATTTCAATATCCTCAAGTATACATTTATAACTATCAAATATGCCTTTTGATTATATAATTATCGGCGCAGGTTCTGCCGGATGTGTTCTGGCCAACCGCTTATCTGAGGATCCGAAAAATACTGTCTTACTGCTTGAGGCAGGAGAACCGGATAAAAAAATGGAGATTCAGATTCCGGGGGCTTATGCCAAACTTCATAGGTCTGAGGTGGATTGGGCTTTTTGGACCGAACCACAGGAAAACGTCGATGGAAGAAAACTTTACATTCCCCGTGGTAAGGCTTTGGGGGGATGCAGCAGTACCAATGCCATGGCTTATGTGAGGGGAAACAGGTTAGACTATGATGAATGGGAACAGTTGGGCAATAAAGGTTGGTCTTATGAATCGGTGCTGCCTTATTTCAACAAGTCAGAACATAATGAGGATTTTAAAGGCCGGTTTTATGGAGATGCCGGACCACTTCACGTTTCTTATTCGAGACAACCGCATCCATTGGGGCACAGTTTTATTGAAGCTTGTGAATCAGCAGGTATCCCGCATAATGAAGAATATAATGGTGAGAAACAGTTCGGTGCTTCAATGCTGCAGTTCACCATCAAAAATAATATCCGCCAAAGTACTGCTACCGCCTTCCTGAAACCTATATTAAAAAGGAAAAATCTTTCTGTAAAAACAGGCAGCCATGTTTCCATGATATTAATCGAAAATGGGATTGCCAAAGGAGTGGAGACAATCAACAAAAAAGGTACCCGTCAAAGATCCTATTGCAACAAAGAGGTGATTTTGAGTGCAGGGGCAATACAATCTCCTCAAATAATGATGCTTTCCGGAATAGGAGATAAGGACTACCTATCAAAGTTTGGAATCAAACCGGTATGCCACCTCCCAGGAGTGGGCCAAAATCTGATTGACCATGTTTGGTCGGGGGTAAGTGTTTGGTCCACCATCAAAACCAATAACCATGAGATCAAACCTTTCTCCCAAGTGAAAGGTCTTTTGAATCACTTTTTGTTTAAAAAGGGGCCATTTGGAAACAGTCCTCTAACGGCCAATGCATTTCTGACTTCTGAGGAAGGTCTTGATAGGCCGGATCTGCAGTTTCATTTTGTTCCAAGTGCTGTCTATCAGGATTATAGCACGGATATTTATAATCTTGACACCTATCCGAGAAAAAACGGCTTCAGTCTTATGGTCGTTCTTATACGGCCTGAAAGTAGGGGATATGTAGGTATGAAATCAACAAACCCATTGGATGCACCCTTGATTCAGCCCAACTTTTTTTCTGATGAAAGAGATATCAAAAGATTGGTCAAAGGAATGCATTTGGCAAAAAAAGTCATGGATACGGAACCTTTGAAAAGGTATCAGGAAGGAGAGATATTTCTTCCCGGCAGCTTTGATGAAAAAGCGATGGAAAGCCATATCAAAAAAAGCCTGGAAACCCTCTATCACCCGGTCGGTACCTGTAAGATGGGTCAGGACGATATGGCTGTGGTGGATGAAAATCTGAAGGTCAAAGGGATAGCAGGTCTTCGGGTTGCCGATGCTTCCATCATGCCGACCATCATTTCGGGAAATACCAATGCCGCTTGTATCATGATAGGGGAGAAGGCTTCGGATCTGATTTTGAAAGATTAATCCTACTCTGTTTTGTGAATGATTTGAGAAAATCTAAAAGTTGAAATATTGATAATCAAACCTCCCATAAGTGACTATGATTTCCCTGCCTGAAGTGTCTTTGGGTTTGAAACCAAATGTACCTGTCATTATCTTTTCGTTTTTTAATGATTTAACTGTGACCTGACCTTCAAACGGAATAGAGATAAAATCATCCTCTTCCCATTCTGATATTTTATATCAAAGGTAAACTTCTGATTTATTTTTCTGCTATTTTTAAGCTTACCCAAAAACCCAAACCTATGAAATTGAAGCTTAATATTTATTTTCTGATGTTGATTTTTTTTATCGCTGTTTCCTGTCAGAGGCCGGATGTAGGCCTTAATTCTTTTAAAGTCCTTGCAGAACAAATGGAAAAATCTTTGAAAGAGAATCTGTTGGAAACCTGGTACCCAAAAGCCTTGGACCTGGATTCTGGTGGATACATTAGCAGTTTCACCTATGATTTTCAGATCAAGGACAACAGTCAGGAAAAGATGATAGTCACACAGGCACGTCACCTTTGGTCAAATTCGAAAGCAGCAAAAAGATATCCAACGCAAAAGCATTATTTGGATGGTGCAAAACATGGCTTTGAATTTTTGAGGGATAAAATGTGGGACTATGAACATGGTGGCTTTTATCAATTGGTCAGTAGGTCAGGTCAACCCTTATTGGAGAAGTCTCCAATGAAAACCGCTTATGGGAACAGTTTTGGCATATATGCTCTTGCCGCATATTTTGGGGCAACTGGAGATTCTGCCGGTCTTGATCTTGTCATCAAGGCTTTTCATTGGTTGGAAGAAAAGAGCCATGACCCTGTACATAAAGGATACTTCCAGCATCTGTCCCGGGATGGGACTCCCATTGTCAGGCCTGCAGATACGCCATCCACATCGGATCTGGGGTACAAAGATCAAAACAGTTCCATCCATTTGTTGGAGGCTTTGACCGAATTGTATGAAGTTTGGAAAGATCCCTTGCTCAAAGAACGTCTGGAGGAAATGCTTTTATTGGTCAGGGACACCATTGTCAATGAAAAAGGCTCTTTGGTATTGTTTTTACAACCTGATTGGACTCCTGTATCATTTCAGGACCAGGGTGAGGAAGAAATCATGAAACATAAAAGTCTGGACCATGTGTCCTTTGGCCATGATGTGGAGACGGCCTATTTGATTTTGGAAAGCTCCCATGTACTCGGTTGGAAAAATGATGAGGTCACTTTGGCCAAAGCCAAGAAAATGGTTGACCATGCTTTGGAACATGGTTGGGACAATGAGAAGGCCGGTTTTTTTGATGAAGGGTATTATTTTCCAGGGGAAGAAAATCCAAGGATAATCAAAGATTCCAAAAATTGGTGGGCACAGTCAGAAGGCATGAACACTCTCCTCCTAATGGCAGAACTTTTCCCTAATGACCCTTGGAATTATTTTGGGAAGTTCCAAGCACTCTGGCAATACAATCAGGAATATCTCATTGACCGTGAGCATGGCGATTGGTTTTCAGGAGGTTTGGACAAACAGCCCCAACTAAAAACAGCCGATAAAGGACATATCTGGAAAGCCAATTACCATCAGTTCAGGGCGATGAAGGGATGTATCGATAGGTTGAGGAGTTGGTAGGGGAGGATTTTAGATTTAAGATTTAAGATTTTAGATTTTAGATTTAGGATTTGAGAACCGAGAAAAGGATGAAGGAGAAAGGATGAGGGATGAAGGTGGTGCGTCATTGCGAGGAGCACTTGGGAAACTTTGATATTTTATATAGCACTTCGTGCGACGTGGCAATCTCTTTAGGGATGAAGGTAGAGGGTAGAGGGTAATTTTAGATTTAAGATTTTGGGATGGTGCGGGCGTCATTGCGAGTCTCCAACATTTTGTGAATGTTCAGAAAAGGGTAATGACAATTGTTTTCACGCCGTGACCGCTGCGAATTCGCTGCGATCGCTGCGTGAAACATTTAATACGTCATTGGTAGACCCCAACATTTTTAAAAAAACATTGACCCTAATTTCGACAGGAATCCAAAGACTTCATTATTCCTGTCGGCCGACAGGCGGGCATCATTCGATGTTCCTTGTTCATTATTTAAAAAATTTAATGATGATTTCGAATTGATCAGGGTAACGGCTGCTCCGATTACGTCTTTGGTAGTAGTAAAAATCGGCATTTACAGAAGGGATGTGAGATCAAGACGGGCAGCAGACCTCTCTCCCGTACTGTTGTCGGGATCGAGGTGACAAGACAAAGTTCTTTCTAACCTTGAATGCTATTTGTAGTTCTAAACTATCAATTTCCAAATTTGTCATTGATAACTTTTTTTGTCACTCCTTCACAAAATAGACCTCGGCTATTTTCCCATCTTTTATCTTGTAAATGGCGATGGCGCGCATGGGAGGTTCGTTTTTAGTGATGGTGACTTCTTCCTGGTCGATGACTGTATTGCCCATGACCATCCTGTTGACCAATTTGCAATGGAGTTCCGGGGTACGGGCAAACATCCTTCCATATAATTCATACATGTTTTCCCTGCCTTCATAGAGCAATTCAGATGGGAAATTGAAAACCTTTACATTTGCCGCATAAGGTAGGACGAATGCTTCTATGTCTCTTTTATTATAGGCTTCCAATTGTTCCTGTGCCAGTTTCTCAGCGATGGTTTCTATATCATTTTGAGCTGATACATTTAAACTGAACATTAGCATTGCACTTAATAGCATGAATTTATACACGTCTTCTGTCCTCCTGCCAGTTTTTTATTGATTTCTTTATTTCCTTGGATCTCAACTTGTCCTTGACGGCTTTATCCAATAAGTTCAGCAATTCATCATCTCCGGCAAATCTCAGCGCAACGATTTGGGAAAGCCTGAGTTTGTTTTCAAGTTTAAGAAATGATTTCCCGGTCATTTCATAATAACGTTGCCTCATTTCCAAACGGATAATTCTGTCCTGCGTTTTGAGTGCGTATATCCTGGCAATGACCGGTAAAAGTGCCAAGACAAATGCTATGGCCAGAAAATACCATGCTTGAGAAAGATCTTCTGTTCCCCATACTGTGAAAAGATTGACCAATGACCAAGCCAAAATGATCAAGGTCAGAGGAGTAACTACAAAATGGTGTAAAGGAAAATACCGGGTGTGGTTTTTGTAACTTTGCATAACAAATAATTTATTGTGGATGAATTTGTCTGAAATTTAGTCCTATTGGTTCCAATTATCAAAAAACACCTCAATTTCAGATATAATTTTTTTAATTTTTCCAAAATAACAATTTCGTATGCGACCCAAAATAACTATAACCTCATTTATTCTGGTTTTCATTCTTTTAATCCAATCAGCATGTAACCGGGAAAATACTTTGCAAACTGAAATCCTCAAATGGCCTGATGGAAAAAAAGCAGCCGTCTCGCTGACCTACGATGATGGTACTTATAATCAGTTTCATGTTGCTTTGCCCATCATGGAAGAATTGAATATGAAAGGCACTTTTTATATCAATACCGGAGAAATACCTTCTTCCCAATATAGAGCCA
>NZ_JBGTCA010000294.1:0-15956 GCF_041749095.1 Aquiflexum sp.
TCCGACAACAATGGTCTTGACAGACAAATCAAGGACAGGCAATCTTTTGGATTCAATCCTTTACGATATGGTGTTTATAGTAGATTTGGTTTTTCAGGAATCAATTTATGGGGGTATTATGGTTTAAATAAGGTTTTCCAAAAGGAAAGAGGACCATTTGCTACACAGGCTACGCAGATAAACTTTGGAATTTCTGTAGCTTTGTTTTAGAAACAACTTGAGCCTCAAAACAAACAAGCCGGGAATACCGTCTTTTTTTTATATGAAATATCGGAAGGAGAAAAAACAAACCCCAAACCCCAATAGAATTCCTCCTAGGATCTCCATTGGGGTATGTGCATTCAAATAAAGTCTCGAGGACGCAAGCCCTCCGGTCACTAAAATCCCTCCCAATAATAGAAATAACAAATCGTTTCCCGGAAACTGAATTACTACAGCGACGATGATAGCAAGCAACCCCGATATAGCTACCATGTGGGCACTGATTTTCCAAAAAAAAGTGATACTTGTTAATAATACCAAACAAATGGTGATTGATACCAAGGTTTGAATTAACAAGGGCTCAAGGTTAAATTTTGTATGAAAAAAGTATGTGGACATCACAAAATACAAGCTGACCATTGAAAAAGGCAACAATCTTTCCTCTTTATTTTTCATTTCAATAGAAGAGATATTTTTAGTCAACTTCAAGGTAAAAATACTTAGAACCGGAATTGTAAATGTGGTCAAAAATATCATTAACAGAACATATCCTTTTTCCCAAGTACCCATACTTGTAGCCTGAGGAGCTGAAAGCAATAAAAATACAAATATCAGACTTGGTACTACAAGCGGATGAAGGGCAAAAGAAATAATTAAAGCTAACTTTCTGATCACTTACAATTCCTTTCTTAATCTGGCTACCGGAATCTGTAACTGTTCACGATATTTGGCAACGGTTCTCCTAGCTATATTATATCCCTTATCATTGAGCATTTTTACCAACTTGTCATCAGAAAGTGGTCTTTTCTTGCTTTCAGCATCTACTAATGATTGTAGCACACTTTTTACCTCTTTATTGCTGACATCTTCGCCGGAATCGGTTGCAATCCCCTCTGAGAAGAAATATTTCAATGGATATATTCCAAATTCAGTCTGAATAGATTTGCTGTTGGCCACCCTTGAGACGGTCGAAATATCCATTTCAATCCTTTCTGCAATATCTTTGAGGATCATCGGTTTCAATTTAGTTTCATCACCTTCGTAGAAAAAATCGCCCTGAAAATCAAGGATCGCCTGCATGGTCTTTAATAATGTAAGCTGTCTTTGTTTAATCGCATCTATAAACCATTTCGCTGCATCGAGTTTTTGTTTTACAAATGTGACTGTATCCTTTAACTTCTTATCCTTTTTGTCACTTTTTTCATAGGCATCAAACATCTCAGAATATGACCGGCTAATCCTTAATTCCGGGGCATTTCTGGAATTCAGGGATATTTCCAATTTACCTTCGGTATTGGTCAGTATGAAATCGGGAATGATATATTGGGTTTTGACCAATCCGTCTGAAGTACCTCCCGGTTTTGGGTTAAGACGGGTAATCATATTGACCGCATCCTTTAACTCTTCATCTCCAAGATCAAGCTTCTTTAGAATTTTGGAGTAATGCTTTTTGGTAAACTCTTCAAAGCAATCACTTACAATCTTAATGGCATTCTTGACAGTGGGGTCATCAGGATGCTCTTTTCGTTCCAATTGAATGACAAGACATTCCTGAAGATTCCTAGCGGCAATTCCAGCAGGATCAAAATTTTGTATTTTTCTTAAAATCTCCTCCAGCTCATCGATATCTGATTCAATATTTTGACTGAAAACCAAGTCATTGATAATCGCTTCCAGATCCCTTCTTATATAACCGTCATTTTCAATGCTACCTATAAGTTGCCTTCCAATGATTTTCTGCCTTTCATCAAGTTTCAAAAATCCCATTTGGGCAATCAATTGCTCATGAAGTGATATCCCGCCGGATATGGGTATTTCTCTTTCCTCCTCATCGGGTGAATAGTTACCATCGCCCTGCATTTTGTATCCACCATAGTCATCGTTGAGGTAATCTTCAATATTGACATCTTTATCTTCTGAAGTATTTTCTTCTTCGTAGTTGTTGTCCTCAAATTCTTCTTCAGAATCTTTTTTATCTTCTTCCTTCCCCTCTTCAAGCGCAGGATTAATTTCCAGTTCCTCCTCAACCCTAGTATCCAACTCAGCAGTAGGCACTTGTAATAGTTTGATAAATTGAATTTGTTGAGGAGATAATTTTTGAGATAGAGACTGACTTAAATGAAGTTTCTGCATACAATATTTTTGTTTGAAAAGAATTCCGAATTAGGAGTCCATTGTACAGACGACCCCAACATCCCGGATTTCAAATTTAGGAAATTAGAACTATTTATTGATAAAAAGCTTATTTAATCGTTGTTTTGCATTCCCTATAAGAAGTCAATTTTATAAGACTCTTAAACTTACATTTATATTTATACCTATTTATATGGCCTTTAACAAAAGAGTAAAAATCAAAGAGCTTCTGGAAAAAAATTACAATGACCAAGACACGACCATCATGGGGTGGGTCAGGACAAAAAGAAGTAATAAAAACGTTTCCTTTATTGCTCTCAATGATGGTTCATCCATCAAAAACTTTCAGGTGGTGGCCGACCCCAATTTGATCACTGAGGAAATCCTCAAAAAAGCTACAACCGGAGCCTGTTTGAAAGTATCTGGAAAAATAGTGACTTCCCAAGGTGCCGGTCAACAAAATGAGCTGAATGCTGCAAGTATTGAGATACTGGGTGAAGCTGATCCTGAAAAATACCCTCTCCAACCCAAAAAACACTCTTTGGAATTTTTGCGGGAAATTGCCCACTTAAGGGTAAGGACCAATACATTTGGGGCAGTTTTTAGGGTAAGACATGCTCTTGCCTTTGCGGTGCATAAATACTTTAATGACAAAGGTTTCTTTTACATACACACTCCAATTATTACCGCTTCAGATGCTGAAGGTGCCGGTGAAACTTTCAAAGTGACCACTTTTGATCTAAAAAATCCACCTTTGACTGAAGATGGAAAAATCGATTACAAAGCGGATTTCTTTGAAAGAGAAACAAATCTGACTGTTTCAGGACAATTGGAAGGCGAACTTGCAGCAATGGGACTAGCAGACATTTACACTTTTGGACCAACGTTCAGAGCAGAAAACTCCAACACTACCCGTCACCTTGCGGAGTTTTGGATGATTGAACCTGAAATGGCTTTCTATGATGCCGAAGACAATCAAGATCTTGCAGAGGATTTTCTTAAATATGTAATATCCTATGCACTTGAAAACTGCAAAGATGATATCGAGTTTCTTGACAAAAGGGCTGAAGAAGAGGAGAGCACCAAAAAAGCAGATCAAAGAAGTGAAATGGGTTTGTTGGAGAGGTTACAGTTTGTGGTGGATAATGAGTTTCAAAGATTGACTTATACTGAAGCAATTGATGTACTGAAAAATTCCAATTACAACAAGAAGAAAAAGTTTCAATACCTGATTGAAGATTGGGGAGTGGATTTGCAATCCGAACATGAGCGGTATTTGGTTGAGAAACATTTCAAAAAACCGGTTATCCTGACGGATTATCCCAAAGAAATCAAAGCCTTCTACATGAGACAGAATGATGATGGCAAAACCGTAGCGGCAATGGATATATTGTTCCCTGGAATAGGAGAAATAGTTGGCGGCTCTCAACGTGAAGAAAGGCTTGATCTGCTGACCAAAAGAATGGAAGAAATGGATATTCCTACTGAGGAAATGTGGTGGTACCTGGATACAAGAAAATTTGGGACTACCCCACATGCCGGTTTTGGTCTGGGTTTTGAAAGACTCGTTCTATTTGTTACAGGAATGGGTAATATCAGAGATGTAATTGCTTTTCCAAGAACTCCCGGACATGCCGAATTCTAAGACTAATATTCTTTAAAAAAAAGCCGCTTAACTTGAATAAGCGGCTTTTTTTTATGGGTTTTTCTCAGCTACTAATTCAGTGGGGTCGCCCAAAATTATTTCCGGTTCTCCCACGTCAATTACTTTAATCCTTCTAGCCAAGGGAATACAAAGCAAACTCAAGACAATCGCAAAATAACCCACAATGTCATAATTCACCAATTCCCCATTTATCCCCTCCGCCAAAATCAATCCGGCCAAAAACGAAGCCAAGCCAGCAGCCAATTGTTGAACTGCCGAATTGAAACTGAGAAAACTCCCTCTGTTCTCAGATTTGGCAGTACCTGTAATCAATGCTGCAGCGGGAACCATTCTACCATTGGATGTAACAAAGAACATGGTGGAAATCAATAATACATAAGGAATAGGGGTTTGACCCAATTGAGTAATAACTGCTATCGGTATCACATTCAATGTCATAAAGATGCTGAAGATCTTTATTTTTCCATACTTGTCAGTTAATTTACCCACCCAAGGAGAGGTGAAAATGGTGAACAATCCTCCGGCAATATAAATATAAGTCAACTCGATTTCAGTAAAACCAACGTTAGCAACCATATAAGGGCTTAGAAATGGAATAACAGCAAACTGGCCCAGCATCATCATTATCGTTAAGGAGATGGCGCGCATCTGATTGGCATTGCCAGTCACTCTTCTGATAACCTGAACAGGGCTTGGCTTAAACTGTTTCTTTTGGATATGCGCTGTGATCGTGGGGATGTATTTGAATATCATCCAAAGGATCACCAATGATAATCCTGCCAAAAAGAAAAAGGGAGCATGCCAATTTGAAATACTGGCTATAAACAAGCCAAATGGCACACCAACAACTGAAGCGACCGAAAATGCAGCCATTACCAAACCCATGGCCCTACCTCTGCGGGCATCAGGAATGACATCTCCGATGATTGACAAAACCAAAGCGGAAGTTAGTCCGCCAAAAATTCCTGAGATAATTCTTGAAATTAATAAAATAGCATAATTGGGAGAAAGGGCACAAGCCAAGGCTCCAAATAGAAAGCCGGTAAATACCCACAACAAAATGGTTCTTCTGTCATATTTGTCCAAAATAAAGGCTCCCAAAAAGCTGCTGATTCCTGCGCTAAAAGTGTATGACGAAACCAACAAACCAAATTCCCTCGGTGAAATTTCGAATATCCTCATCAGTTGTGGACCGAGAGGCATCAAAATCATAAAGTCAACAATATGGGTGAAGTTTATTGCCGCTAAGGTCCAAAGTAAAAGTTTTTCCTTGTTCATCAGATTTAAAATACTTCATGCCTAACCTTAGCAGAATTGATTAAGTTCTAAAACAATAGATAATTTGTCATTCAATCCCCATCAATCTGTATGTTTCAGGAATTTTTTTGATAATGTCGGATGCGATTAATCCCCTTCGTAATTTCTTGGATGCCAATTCACCTGCAAGACCATGATGATATACCCCACAAATCGCAGCATTGAGTGAACTGTATCCTTGCCCTAAAATGGAAGTGATCATTCCGGTCAAAACATCACCGGACCCGGCTGTGGCTATATATTTATTGCCAGTTGAGTTAAAATACTGATTACCATCAGGACAGCTGATACAAGTAAAAGCACCTTTCAAAACCAAATAAATCCCATACTGAACTGAAAAGTCTTTTGCCTTATCAATTCGTTCACGGTGATTTTTACAAGCACCAACAAGTCTTTCAAATTCTTTTAGATGGGGTGTCAGGATACTGTTTTTAGGGATGCTGTTCATTAGTTTTGGATTCCTGGCCAAAGCATTCAATCCATCTGCATCAATCACCATGGGTTTGGAATAACTGCAAAGTAGATTTTCAAAAAAAGAAATATCGACATTCCCACCCCATCCCGGACCAATTCCAATGGCATCAAAATCATTGAAGGATTCAAAATCTTCAAAAGTATATACCATTACTACCGGTATAGCGATTTGTAAAATTATCCGCTCTTCATTTGGAATAAGGCTGGATACCAAACCACTTCCTGTTCTCAAGGCGGCTTTGGAAGCCAATAATATTGCCCCAACTTTTCCTGTGCTCCCGCCGAGCAAAAGCACTTTTCCATAATCACCTTTATGACTGAAATTATGAAACTGTTTATGAAGAGATGGGATATCTTCCTCTTCAACAAAAAACCTTTGTTCAGCAAATTTTTTCAAAAAATCATTTGAGATCCCTATGTCCAATATTTCAATCTTGCCTGTATACTCTGCATGTTCGGGAAATAGCAAAGAAAGTTTTGGAAACTGAAATGTGATTGTAAAATCTGCATTAAAAGCTTCTCCTTCCAGAACGGTGTCTGCCGGTATGCCTGAGGGTATATCTACAGAAATTTTGTCGGCATCAATTCCAATCAATTTTTCAATTGCTTCCTTATATTTTCCCTCAACAGGTCTATTGATACCAACCCCAAAAATACAATCAACAATAATGGCAGAATTGCCAATCGCAAAATCAAAATCATCAATATGAATTTTTTCTACCTTTTTAGGCAACCTGTAAAAATTTGATTGATAATCCTTACTACAGTCCTCTACTTCCTTAAAATAAACTAACGTGATTTTTTCAACAGAATTAGATAACAATCTGGCTATTGCCAAACCATCACCTCCATTGTTTCCCGGACCACAAAAAAAATACATTGACTGATCGATATAAGGAAATTGACCATAATACCAATCGCAGAAGGATAAAGCAGCATTTTCCATTAGGTCTAAAGAAGAAATACCTTTGGCCTGAATAAAGGATTTATCCAGTTCGGAAACTCTTTTACCCGATATGATACTAAGCATTTTTCACTTCAATTAAAGGTTGAAAATCCTGTTTTGGTATCCTTACCAATATCAAGAATGACAATCCAACAATGAAAAACAAACCCAAAGCTAAAGAACTGTTTCGCATACTTCCGGTAAACTGTTCTATCAAACCATATGAAAATGTCCCCAAAACAATGGCAAGTTTTTCGGTAACATCATAGAAGCTAAAGTAAGATGCATGTTGGGTAGTATCCTCTGGAATAAGTTTGGAATATGTAGATCTTGACAGGGACTGAATACCACCCATGACCATGCCCACTACAAACGCAAGCGCGTAAAACTGATATTCATTGACCACATAGTAAGCAGCTCCACAAATAAGAACCCAAATAAAAACCATGATGACCAAGGATGCTTTATTTCCAAAAAGCTTGGAAATATAGGCAAAGAGGTAACTGCCTCCGATGGCTACTAGTTGGATAATCAAAATGGTGATTATCAACTTATCTCCGGGCAATCCCAATTCTTTATCTCCAAAACTTGCCGCAAGATACATCACAGTCTGAACTCCCATACTGTAAAAAAAGAAGGCCGCAAGGAACCTGTTCATCACTGTGGAACCTCTTACTATTTTGAATATCCTTTTGATTTCTTTATATCCTTTCAGCAACAATGCTTTCTTCACTTTCTTATTATAGGGATTATCGGGCAAATACCTGAATGAAATCTGCGCAAAACCCGCCCACCAGATACCTGTGATCAAAAAAGACCATCTTGCTGCCTCTCCCCCATCTTTGAGTCCAAAGAAATCAGGAAGCTCAATCATAAATAGGTTCAGCAACAATAAAATCACACTTCCTATATAACCCAAAGCAAAACCACGGGCACTCAAAAAATCAAATTCATCCTCTGTAGCTATTTCAGGTAAAAAGGCATTGTAAAAAACAATACTGCCCGCATAACCTATGCTGGCCAGAATAGCACATATCACTCCATACTCAAGATTGTCACCATCAAAAAAGAATAACCCAACACATGCCATGGATCCCAGATAGGCAAATATTTTCATAAAAATCAACTTCCTTCCACCATAGTCTGCCATACCGGAAAGAAACGGAGATGCTATTGCAATAACCAAAAATGAGAAAGAAATGGAATAAGAATATAGTACTGTATTGACAACATCAATCCCGAAAAACGAAACTACATCTCCCCTTTCCTCAGATTTGGTGACAGAATTAAAATAAACAGGGAAAATGGTGGAAGTGATGACCAGGCTATATACAGAATTGGCCCAATCATACATGGCCCATGCAGATTGAACTTTTTTTCTTTCTTTGATTTTTACCTGAACCATTTCGAGTCAAAAGTAAAAAAGCTATCCCTTCAGGGATAGCTTTCACTTTAAGATTAAATTTTCAATCAATTTTCCACCTTACCGGTAGAGGCGTACATCAATTTCCTGGCATCAGCCTCTCTCAATTCAAATTGAATATCTGAGATCGGTCCCATTTTCACTTCTCTATCAGCTTTCATGGAAATCGTTATTTGATCCCTTTCTGCTTCAGATAATTTATCTTTTTCCTGATTGACCCAAAGGAGAATATCCTTTGTACCGATCAATACGTCATTTGCCTGAATCCTTGGTTCTGTCCCATATAGCGAGGTGTTCTTAGGTTTTCCAACAAATAAGTAAGAGATCAAAGTCTTTTTCTCTAGTTTTTGAAGCTGTGTCATCTGAGGAAGTCTTTGTTCCACAAGTAAATCTTGTTCTCTCAAAACTGTCGTGACCATAAAGAAAAACAAAAGCATGAAAACGATATCTGGAAGTGACGCAGTAGATACTCCTGGGTCAGCTTTCGGTTTTTTCTTGAATTTTGACATATCAATTTCCTCCTATTTTATCAGGTTCTGCAATGGAGATCGCCATAGGGATCCCCTCCTTACCTCTGTCCAACAACTCTTTCTCAGCAGCAGTTTTACCGGTTAAAGTTCTATACTGATCAGTTGTCATTCCGACCCTTTCAGCATAAATATCAAAATATGCTTTTTTTACTTGGTCCAAAACCTCAAGATACCTTTCATAACTTGTACCCCTATTGGTCTTAATGGAAACCACAGCGCCACCGGACATTGGATGATCTGAAGATTCCGGGCTTCTATTGGCTTGAGACTTTAGAGATTGCGGTAATGCGTTGTACAAAGCCATCGCATCCTCATCAGGTGCACCAAAATTCAAAATGAAGATTTTAACATCTTCTGCAAGTCTATCTGTATTTTCCAGATATTCACCTTCTACCAATAATTGGTTATTGGCGTTGACAAGAATGTTAAAAATATTTCTTTCATTCAGTTTAATTTCAGGCGGCGGCTGATCGGGATCCTGCTTGGGAGGAAGGATATTCAAAATACCCTTATCCGAAGCAATTGTAGTTGTCACGAGGAAGAATATAAGTAACAGGAAAGCAATATCCGCCATTGACCCTGCATTTACCTCCTGACTCACTCTCACTTTCTTTTTTGGCATTACTTTACAGCTTTATTGATTTCAGTTAACACGATGCCCAATATCGCAATGATAAATAGGCCATACACAGTGATTAATGAACCCCCAACGAATTTCGACATACTTGGAGTAAGATTAAACGGATCGGCCGCATATTTTGGAAGCACTTCTCCATCTGAAATGGAATATGCTATAAAAAACACCACGACCAATACGGCAATACCTATTGCTGTTTTCACCAGAGAAGCTGGATTATCTAGGGACTTAATTAGCGGCATCAATATCGCTATTACAGCTCCGACGACAACCAGAATCTCAGCAACGTATATAAATATATCTATAGAATCCATAACGGTTTTTTATAAAGTTAATAATAATATTCAGTTGATTTCAATTATTCAACTAAATAATTATTTAGTCAACTTATGCTTAACTAGAATATCCACTAATGAAATTGAAGCATCTTCCATGTCATTGACCAAAGAATCGATTTTTGAAACACAATAGTTGTAGAATAACTGTAGGATAATCGCTACAATCAAACCTGCTACAGTAGTCAAAAGGGCGATTTTGATACCACCGGCCACAAGGGATGGAGAAATATCGCCCGCAGCTTCAATAGCATCAAATGCACCGATCATACCGATTACCGTTCCCATGAAACCCAACATCGGGGCAAGGGAGATAAATAGGGAAATCCAAACCAATCCTTTTTCCAAACGTCCCATTTCAACGGAACCATAGGCAATAATCGATTTTTCCACCATTTCGATACCTTCTGAGTATCTCATTAGTCCTTGTGTAAAAATTGAAGCGACAGGTCCTTTTGTGTTTTTGGTAACGTCCTTAGCAGCTTCAATTCCACCTTGTTCAAGTGCTTCTTCAACTCTCGCCAAAAGCTTTTTGGTGTTTGTGGTAGAAAGGTTCAAGGTAATGATCCTTTCAATAGCTACTGCAAGACCTAAAATCAAACAGATCAATACAGGGGACATATAAGTAGGATCACCTTCAATAAACTTTTCTTTAATGACTTGGTGGAATCCTTTGTCTTCTTCGATGATTTCATCATCAACGACGACTGGGGCAGCGGGTGTGGGAGCTGCCTGTTCCACAACTTCAGTAGTGTCATCTGCAGCATCTTGGTCTGCGACTTGGGCTTTCGTAGTTACCGGGAACATCAAGATTCCGGAAAGCATGAACAAAGCGATTAACTTTTTCATAATGTAGATTTTAAATAAAATTTAAATAAAGGTTAACGGTTTCTAATTTAATATTCAGATTTTAAAGTTATCATTTTTTCATTTCAAATTGCAAAGGAAACATTCATAAATTTTTTATAAAATTAGAAATAAGCCCTTTTTCACAACTTGTTGGTAAGCTAAATGAAGGATTATGAATTAATTAGGTTATTTATACAAGTGGATACTGAATTTAAATAAATGGAAGAAAACGACGATAGAACTAACTTTTTGAACTAAAAACAATTGTAAATATTAGATTTTTCACGAATTTTTTTCAAAAATCCTCTTTTTTTAGTTACAAAAAACAAAAAAAATGCTTCGAGTTTTAAGGTTTGCTGTAAATCTCCATCATTTAATTTCCGAAAAATTTGAAAGGATTGGATAAATAAAATTCCCTAAATCCATTCTTTTAATTCCAAGTGTGGGGAGTTGATGCAAATCGACACCATTAATAATTCGGAGTTCAAAAAGCAGTTCATTTGATTACCGACCAAGCACTTTTAGTAAAAAAAGGACCTATCTCGATGTATTGAAACAATTCATCATAAATGGAACGGTTGTTTCAATTTTTGAAACATTAGTACTAACAGATGTCGGAGTTTGGATGATAGCTTTATGATTGAAAATTAAATGTGTATTTTAAAAAAACATATAGAGACAGAAATGAACGCACTATCTTTCAAAACCAGCCCGCTTAATAAGCCTCTTAAAATAACATTTGGTGTCATATTGATCTATTTGGCCTATCAAGCTTTGGATCATGGGATACATGGATTGAGGTATTTTCAAAATAACCCCAATACGAATACAAATCCGGTAGTGCTTTTAACACATATAGGAACGGGATTCATAGCCCTTATTTTGGGACCTTGGCAATTTTGGGACGGATTGAGGAACAGGTTTTTAAAAGTACATCGGCTGATGGGCAAAATTTATTTTCTTTCGGTTTTAATCAGTGGGACTTTCGGTCTTGGTTTGGGGATTTACAGGTTATTTTTCGCACAACAATTGGTTTTTGGTTCAGGAATCGTTGGTCTAGCCTTGGCATGGCTTTTCACGGGAATAATCGCCTATCGGTTTATCCGAAATCGTCAAATAAAGAAGCATCAGGAATGGATGGTCCGCAATTATGTGGTCACTTTTGGATTTGTGACATATCGAATAGGGTCTGATTGGATGCTCCAGCAGGGATTTACTTATAATGATACAGAAATCATGGCTTGGCTCTGTTGGGTGCCTCAGTTAATGATTGTTGATTATTTCTTTCAGCTTAGAAAGCAAAAAACATCATTAAAGGAAAGCAATGTTAAAATCAAAGAATTTACACACCAGTAATTTGCATTCGGATTCCGATAAGAATAGGTATAGCTGTAATTTTCCAGATTTCGGCTAATAGAATTGGAAAAGTTTCAGGTTACTGTAAGAATTGTCTAAATTAGAATATATAATTAATTGATGATCAATTAGATGGGTAGATTGATTTTTATATGGCTTTTTACATTTTTGACTTCCATGACAACTCATGTCCTGATAGCCCAAAACAATGACTTGATATTTCAGCGTTTTTCCATTCAGGAAGGATTGACCCACAACAGCGTACTCTGCATGATTCAGGACCGAAGGGGATTCCTTTGGTTTGGGACCTATGATGGTCTGAACCGATTCGATGGCTATCAATTCAAGGAATATAATCAGGATTATCAGGATACCACTTCCATATTGCAGAATCTGATTATTGATTTGCATGAAGACAGTAAAGGCCGGATTTGGGTGGGTACTGCAGGTTCGGGGTTATGCAGTTTGGATCCCCAAACCGAAAAATTCACCCGGTATCCCATCACATATCAAGAAAATGGCATAACGAACAAGGTCTCCACTATCAGTGCGATCAAAGAAGATAATAATGGCATGCTGTGGATCGGAACTACCACAGGATTGTACATATTAGACCCAGAAAATAGAAAATCAGATCCACTCCATTTAAATGATATTTCTCCCGGAGATGTTGTTATCAATACAATTTTTCAGGATGCCTCAGGAGATTTATGGATTGGAACTTTTGGATATGGGCTTTTCAAAATTTCAAATGCCGGTAACCGGTCTTTGATCCAATGGAAGCATGATTCAAATGAGTCCGGAAGCATCGCCAGTAACAATGTAATGTCCATTTTTGAAGATCACAGGGGCACGATGTGGTTTGGTTATAATAATGGAATGGATAGTTTGGATAGAAAATCGGGAAATTTTATCCATTTCAAACATGATCCGGACGATCCCAATTCCTTAAGTACCGATATACTCAATTCCAGGACCATCACAGAAGATAAATGGGGGAATCTTTGGATTGGCACTACACATGGTCTCAATAAATTAAATCAAAAAAGAACGGTTTTTACCCGTTATTATTCAGATCCCAATAACCCACATTCAATTGGCGGTGATGATATCCATGCGGTTTTGCATGACAAAATCGGGAATTTATGGTTGGGAACGATCAATGGAGGAATAAGCCTGTCCAATCTGCAACCCAGGGAATTTTATCTGCTTCAAAACGAGCCCGGTAATCCCAATTCCTTGAGCAGTAATATGGTAAGGACGATTTTTGAAGATAAGGATGAAATGCTTTGGATCGGTACGGAGGGAGGCGGATTGAATAAATATGACCGAAAAAGTGGGGTTTTCACGCATTTCAAACACGAGCCTCAAAACCCCAACAGTCTTCTAAATGATCTCGTCAGTTCTGTTTTGGAAGACAGCAAGGGGAATTTTTGGATAGGTTATGGGGGCAGTAATTTTTATGTAAATAAAGGAGGTGTGAGTAAAATAGATAGCACCTCAAAGAACTTTATCCATTACAATATTCAGGCTTCTAAAATACATGGAGAAGCGGATCGGGATGTGTTTTCTGTTTTTGAAGATAAAAGTGGTGTTATTTGGCTAACCACACTCAATGGAATAAAAAGATTTTTACCGGAGACGGAGACATGGGATCATTTTTTACATAGGAAATCCAATCTCGATGGCATCAGTGATGCTTGGTGCTATGCCATTTTTGAAGACAGTAGATATGATTTGTGGATCGGGACCGGATCCAATGCATTAAATCAAATGGATAAACAAAGGGAAGGTAAATTCCAACATTTCTCTGCCAATCCAAATGATCCCAATAGTTTGAGCAGTCATTCGATCCGGCATATTGTGGAGGACAGACAAGGATACCTTTGGTTTGCAACAAGTGGAGGAGGAATATGCCAGTATGATCCAAAGACAGGTCATTTCACTCCTTTCACCAAAAAAGATGGGCTTCCCAGTAATTCCATCAGCAGGGTAGAAATGGATGAAAAGGGGAAGTTATGGATGAGTACCAATAAAGGAATATGTCGGCTCGATCCAATCAGTAAGGAAGTTCAAAGTTTTGACCTGGGTTACGGTTCGCTGAAGCATCATTTCACAACGGGCTATGTGAATGCAGGTTCCAGTACCAAAGGGAAGGACGGCACATTGTATTTTGGCGGAAGTGATGGTGTTGTATATTTTCATCCTCAAAAAATCAATCCTGCTCCAAATGCGGCACCTGTTGTGCTGACACAGTTCAATGTATTTGACAAGGCTAAACCAGGCTGGGAAGAATCAACCCAAATTATTCTGCCCCACAATCAGAATTTTATTTCCATGGAATTTGCTTCTTTGAGTTTCGTGAATGCCCATAACAACCGCTACGCCTATTATCTGGAAAATTTTGATCAGGATTGGATTTATTCAGATGACCGGAGATTTGTCAGCTATACCAATCTTAGGCCTGGAGATTATATTTTTAGGGTAAAAGCATCCAATTATGATGGTGTTTGGACTGAGTCCGGAATAAACTTAGCCCTAACTATCCTCCCCCCATGGTGGCAGACTTGGTGGGCCTATCTGTTGTTTTTCATGGTGACTGCGGTTGTCCTATATTTGATGAGGAAAAGTATAATTTATTGGGAAAGAATTAATTCCGATCTAAAACTGCAACAAAATGAGGCGGAAAAAATGTATGAGCTTGATCAGGCAAAATCGGCATTTTTTGCCAATATCTCCCATGAGTTCAGGACCCCACTGACTCTGATTTCAGGGACTGTGGATACACTTAAAAAAAGAGATGGGAATTCAAGTCTCAGGAGGGAGGCCTATGAACTTATCGAGAGGAATGCATCCAAGCTGCTTGGCCTGATCCATAAGTTGCTGGAACTATCCAAGCTTGAATCAGGCAAACTTACGGTTGAGCCCAAGCCCGGCAATATCACGGACTTTTTGGAGAGTCTCATAGGTTCTTTTATCTCACTGTTTGAAAGCAGGGAAATCTACTTTCAGACCGTATTGCCTGAGGAGGGAATATACGCTTTTTTCGATACGCCCAAATTGGAAATGATTTTTTCCAACCTTTTGTCCAATGCCTATAAATTCACTCCGGAAGGTGGGGAAGTAAGTTTTTTGGCTGACGTGGGGACCGAAGGAGAAGGCAGTCTAAAGTTAACCGTTGAGGTAAGAGATACTGGCATCGGAATCCCGAAAGACAAACTGGATCATATTTTTGAGCGATTTTATCAGGAAGAATTCTGTAACACCAGAACCTACGAAGGGACCGGTATCGGCCTTTCCCTGGTAAAGGAACTAACCGACCTGATGGGTGGGAAGGTCTCGGTAATCAGCACTCCGGGAAAAGGATCTGCTTTTAAAGTGGAACTGCCTCTGAAAAGTGTAGCTCCGCATGATATGGAACAAATACCTAATGTGGTCAGCCTAAATGGCTCTTCTCCTTTGGAATTTAAATCCCAATATGAGAAGAATATTGAAAACCTGAATGAATCATCTATTTCAGTCAAGCCAAAGATATTGGTGGTGGAAGATAATCTCGATCTAAGGAAGTTTATGCGGGTTCAATTGCAGGAAGACTACATGCTATTGGAAGCGGACAACGGTTTGTTAGGATATCAAACAGCATTAAATTCGCTTCCCGACCTGATTGTCAGTGATGTGATGATGCCCGAAATGGATGGAATTTGTTTATGTGAAAAGCTCAAAAGCGAGGACATTACCTGTCATATTCCTATCATTCTGCTGACGGCAAGGGCTGATTTGGACAGCAGGCTGGAAGGCTTGGGAATGGGAGCAGATGATTATCTGACCAAACCTTTTAAGATCGAGGAACTTTCGGCCAGGATAAAAAACCTTCTGGAATCCAGAAGAAAATTAAGGGACAAATATCAAAACTCATTTTCATTGAATCCCAAAGAAATCTCCGTGACTTCTGTGGAGGAAAAGTTTGTCCAAAGGCTTTTAAACATCATGGAGAAACATCACACTGATCCCGAATTCGATGTGGAAACCTTAGGTAAAGAAATCGGGATGAGCAGGACCAATCTCTACCGTAATCTCAAAGCCATCATC
>NZ_JBGTCA010000295.1:0-4528 GCF_041749095.1 Aquiflexum sp.
TTCAATTTATGTGAATGATTACCAGCCCGGGTTTTGGCTTAAACTTTTGTTGATATCCAAGTCTCTCTGGGGAATTGGCAAAAACTCATGTCTTCCAACCTGAAAGTTATTGAATCCGGGATCCCTTTGTGCCAAACCTGGCCCAACATCTCCCCAACGCACCAAATCCGCCCATCTATGACCTTCTCCCAAAAGTTCCAGTAACCTTTCATGCTTCAATTGCTCCAGAAACTGAGTTTGATTCAATCCCGGTCTTGTTTGGGACAGAGGTGCTAAACCTGCCCTTTGTCTTACCCTGTCCACTAAGGGATAGGCTTCGGCAGTTTTTCCGTTCTCATTCAAGACCTCTGCATACATCAATAAAACATCGGCATACCTGATAGCTCTATAATTATTAGGAGAACGGTACCCCTCCTCATTTCTCCAATGGTCATTCAGGAATTTCCTGAACCATGCCCTTGGATTTTCAGGGCCGTATCTTTGGGTAAATGTCTGCCCGTAAATCATTGTAAAATCAGGGCCTCTTTCATCTGTATTTGAAAATAACAATGATGCTGTCAGCCTGGGATCTCTGTCCCCGGTGGTAGTTTGCTCCTGCAAGAACTCATTGATGGTCCATGTTCTGGCCTCAGCATCAGACCAGCCTATTCCGGGAGGTGCCAAAAACTGTGAAATGGAAGTGCCATAATTATGGTTAGGGGTCGCCACATCATCATCTGTCACTTCAGTTGGATTGATGGTAAACTGCCATTCAAAAACCGATTCTATATTGTTTTCAGAATCAATCAGAAAGTTGTTCCTGTAGTTAGGGACAAGGTTATACACGCTCGCCCCTTCTCCTGAGACCAGCCATTGTAGCGGCTGTTCGGCTTCCAGGTTTTTCCCTTGTTGCATCAATACTTTGGCAAGGAGTGCATTTGCGGCACCTCTGGTTGCCCTGCCCAAATCAGAACTTGATCCATATCTCACCGGCAATCCTGAAATCGCCAAAGCCAGATCTCTTTCAACCTGTGCCCATACTTCTGCTTGACTCGAGGTCGGTGGCAGGTCCGTAGGCTTGGAAGTTTCCAGCATCAAGGGAACATTTCCCCACAGCAAAGCCAGGTTGTAATAGAAATATGCCCTTAGAAAATAAGCCTCTCCAAGCAATCTGCTTTTGAGTTCCTGGTTCATTTCGATATCGGGAACATTGTCCAAAACCTGATTGGCCCTGAAAATACCTATGTAACAATCCCGCCACACGTCAATCACAGGACCGAAATTATAATCAGGCTGAATGAATCCTCCCATGGCATTGGCCAAATCTGACCATGGACTGCCGCTGTATCCTTCATCTGATCTGGTTAGGTATAACATGGGCATCCACCTGGAAAACCCACCTCTTGCGAAAGTACTGTAGATAGCGTTGACACCTTGTTCAGCATCAGTGGCATTCTGCCAGAATACCCCTACAGTTGGCTGGTTGGGATTGGTAATATCCAGATTTGGATCACAGGACAAGATTCCAACCGTACTTGCCATCAATATATATTTTGCTAATTTTTTCATAACCTCTAAATGTTGATCTGATTAAAATTCAAGTTGGAAGCCTACAGAATAAATCCTACTGGCAGGCCAGTTGCCATTGTCAAAGCCTCTTTCGAGGATACCGTTGCCGGTCACATCAGGATCCAATCCACTGTACTTGGTGAAAGTCAGCAGATTTTGGCCGCTGATAAATATCCTGGCATTTTGCACATTCCATCTCTGCACTATATCAGGGAGGAAATTATACCCTATCTCAAGATTCCTCAATCTGACATAAGAACCGTCCTCCAACCACCTGTCACTTTCCAGTCTGGCATTGTCAATTAATCCCGGATCTCCAACAGAGAAACCTATTCTTGGATCAGAAGTATTGGTATTATTCGGACTCCAGGGATTAAGATCATTTCTGAAATTAGTGTTCTGGTAGCTGTCCAATTGTCGCCTCACGCCATTCATAATCTGATGGCCGAATACCCCGATCCATTGCATGTTGAAACTGAAATTCTTATAAGTGGCATTGAACTGTGCCCCCGTCTGAAGCGTCGGCCAAGGTGAACCTAGAAAAGTCCTGTCCTCCTGATTGATTTCACCATCACCGTTGATGTCAACAAAACGGACATCACCCGGTCTGGCAAATGGCTGGATGATCTGACCGTCAGCATTCCGGTAATTGTCGATTTCCTCCTGACTTTGGAAAAGCCCATCTGTCTGTAGTAAGAACCATTCTCCCAAAGATCTACCCAGTTGGGTTCTTGTGATACCAGTCTGAATATAATTGATTCCTTCACCAAGGTTTCCGATATCCACAACCCTATTTCTGATAGTTGTAAAATTACCGGACACATCCCATTTGAACTCATTTTTTCTGTTCCGGTAGGTGGCCTCCACTTCAATACCTGTATTCCTGATGGAAGCGGCATTTACCGCAGGTTCCCCGCCGAGGTTGCCCAAATACCATGCGATAGGCAAATTCACGAGGACATCCTTTGAAAGTGAATTGTAGTATTCCGCTGAAATGATAAAACTATCATCAAAAAATCCTGCATCAAATCCTAAATTATGGCTCATTCTTCTTTCCCATCCCAAATTCGGATTGGCCAATCTTGCCTGGGTAGCACCTACATAAGCCGCCTGATCCGGTCCAAAAATCGCTCTTGGATTGGAATTCAAAAAGCCGATATAATCCCAGGATCCCACAGTCACGATACCCAATTCACCATAAGAAGCACGGAGTTTCAAATCCGAAATGACATTTGATTCAAAGAAGCTTTCATCCCCTATTCTCCAGGCACCTGCGATGGACGGGAAAAACCGGGACCTGTTACCTTCGCCGAATCTGGAATCAGAATCGTACCGTCCGGTAAGTGTCAAGAGGTATTTGTCCGCATAAGTATAATTGACCCTGCCGAGGTAGCCGGATATAATGTATTGCTGTGGAATAAAGCCATCCGCTATAGCCTCTCCAGTTGCTGAACTGACGGTATTCAAATAAATCCCATCAAAAGACTGGAGATCGGTTCTTCCTGCCGACAGGATTTCCATTTTGGTACGTTGCTGGGAATGGCCTACTACACCATTGATGACATGTTTATCAATGGTTTTATTGAAATTAAGGGTATGTTCAAAAAGGAAACTTGAAAACAAACCCCTGTCCTCAATAACATTGGTCGGTGCGGCAGGTTGGTTGAAATGCCATTCTCCTGCCCTTCTCATTCTCTTGTTATGGTCGAAGCTCAGTTCGGCACCTGCATTGAACCTGTACACCAGGGCATCTGTAATGTCCACATCCACATAGGCGTTGCCCACAATCTTTGCGAAATTGCTCCTCAAGCTGTTGATCGCATTGACTGCAACGGGATTCCAGGCATAAGTAACCGCATCAGTGGTTCCTTTGCCCCATCCGTCAGGATTTGCTTCCGATATGAACCGATCGCCCCTGACCGGAATCACAGGTAACAATTGGGGCATGTCGTAGAAAGGATTGCCCATCCCCGGAGACCTGGAAACGGAATTTGTAAAAACCATATTTTCCCCAAAAGTTACTCTCCCTTTTTTATTTCTGGTGTTGATCCTAAAAGCAACCCTTTCAAAATCAGTCCCGATCAATACTCCTTTATTTTTGAAAAAACTTCCCGAAATCAAATAGCTGCTATTGTCTGCTCCACCAGAAAGGGTGACATTATAATCCTGGGAATTGCCCATCCTTGTTCCTTCATTATACCAGTCGGTATTGATGGATGGGTCAAATTGGGTCGAAACACTGGCAGGTGGAGTCAGTCCTGAATTGGTGAACTGCCTTCTTTGCATTTCCGCAAAATCAACATTGTTCATCATATCATATCCCGGGGGCAATTGTTCAAAACCATATTTGGCTGAGGCTGTAACCCTGGCAGCACCTTTTGCCCCTTGTTTTGTGGTGATTATGATGACACCGTTTGCTGCCCTGGAGCCGTAAATGGCCGCAGCGGATGCATCTTTCAATATCTGTATGGTCTCTACATCATTGGCATTGAAAGTCGGATTGGCATCTGCAATCATTCCATCAATCACATAAAGGGGACTTGAATTGATAAAGGAGGCCACCCCTCTGATTTCAACCTGTGGTGCCTGACCCGGCGCTCCTCCCGTCCTTACCGAAACTCCCGGTGCCAAACCCTGTAATGATTCTCCCACCGTAGCTGCCAGAATTTTATTGGAGTTTTCAGTTCTGACCACGGCTGCTGCACCTGTCAGGTCTTTCTTCTTAATGGTTTGATAACCGATTACCACAACTTCCTCAAGGTCATCAAGATTTTCCTCCATTTCCAAATCAATAATAGATCTGCCCATAACCGGTATATCCAAAGTGGAAAATCCAATAAATGATATAAGGAGTGAGGCTTCAGAACTTGATACTTCAATGGAAAAGTTTCCATCAATGTCAGTCACTGTTCCATTTGCGGTACCTTTTTCCAGGACAGTTACCCCCGGCAGGGATTCACCTGTCGATTTTTCTATTATT
>NZ_JBGTCA010000296.1:0-5381 GCF_041749095.1 Aquiflexum sp.
TGATTCTGCTGTGGTTTCTTCTTTTTTTCCGGAGCCTGTTCTTTCATCACGCCTTTGAACTCATATGGATGATCTTGGACAACAGGGATTTTTTTTCCGATGAGTTTTTCGATATCCTTTAAGTCCTTCAATTCTTCCGCATCACAAAATGACATGGCCACGCCTGAATTACCTGCCCTTCCTGTTCGACCGATTCGGTGAACATAAGTTTCGGGAATGTTGGGAAGATCATAATTGAATACGTTGGACAATTCGTCAATATCAATTCCACGTGCAGCAATATCTGTCGCCACCAACACCTGCAATTTGCCGCTTTTAAAATCCTTTAAAGCATTCTGTCTGGCATTTTGGCTTTTATTGCCATGGATGGCGGCGGCTTTCACGTTTTCACGGACAAGAAATTTGACGACCCTGTCTGCACCATGTTTGGTACGGGTAAACACCAATGCTGATCCTACTTTTTCGTCTTTCAAAAGGTGAAGCAATAATTTGGGTTTGTCGGCTTTGTAGGTGAGAAATAGCTGTTGCTCGATTTTGTCAACTGTGGATGATGGAGGGGTAACTTCCACAAAGGCAGGTTTGGTCAATAAGGTATCCGCAAGCTTCTGAATTTCAGGCGGCATGGTGGCCGAGAAAAACAAGGTCTGTCTTTTTTGGGGAAGCAGTGCGATGATTTTTTTCACATCATGTATAAAACCCATGTCCAACATCCTATCTGCCTCATCCAGGACAAATATTTCAAGATTCCTGAGGTCAACAAATCTTTGATTGATCAGATCCAATAATCTTCCCGGAGTGGCTACCAATACATCAATACCTCTTTTGAGAGCATTGGTCTGATGAAGTTGGGACACTCCGCCAAAAATAACGGTATGTCTGATATCTGCAAATTTGCCATACGAGGCAAAGCTTTCGTCAATCTGAATGGCCAATTCCCTGGTTGGCGTCAAGATCAGGGATTTGATTCCGGGTCTTCTTTGTTTGTGCTGACTGAGCAATTGGATGATGGGGATGGCAAAGGCTGCTGTTTTTCCAGTGCCTGTCTGCGCGCATCCCAGCAAGTCCCTTCCTCCCAGTACGAGAGGGATTGCTTGTTGCTGAATGGGCGTGGGGGTAGTGTATCCTTCATTGGCGACCGCCTTGAGGATAGGGTCAATAATTCCTAAATTTTTGAATGCCATGTTGGCTGAATGTAAATGGGCTGAGTGAGATGTTGTACGGTCTGACCCAGCGGGGAGATTGATTAAAAGCGGCCTACAACTTGCCGTGCTTTATTTATAAAGTGGGTCAAAGGTAGGTTTTTTTTGGCAGGAAAGCACCATTAACTTCACTTCCCGCAAAGCCGCTAAGACACAAAGAAAAAAAATCTTTTTAGTTTTGATTATAAAAAGAGGATGCTAGGTATTTTGCTAGAAGAGAACATTATTGATGAAAAGAAATTTCAAATAGTTTTACAGCAAATAAAGAACAATAATTCGAATTTAGGGTTCAACAGAGTTATTGATGATACAGAATAAATTTTGTTGTCAATCCACCTGAAGCATATAACCCCTGCCCCGGATATTTTTGAGATTGATACTTGAATCCAAAATCAGTTTTTTCCGGAGTTTGGATACAAACATATCCAGACTCCTGCCCACGAATACCCCTTCATCTTCCCATATTTCTTTGAGCAACCTGTCTCTTTCCAATATCTGGTTTTGATGGGAGGCAAAAAGTTTGAGCAGCTTGTTTTCTTTTTGTGAAAGCTCGATTTCCTCGCTTCCGATTTTTAAAAGATAGCTTTCGTATTTGAAATCATATTTTCCGATAAATAGTGATGGTGATTGGTCAAGGTCTTGTTCCTTTTCTGGTTTTGAAGGATTCTTTTTGAACAAAAACAAAAAACCAAATGCCAGGAGTCCAATAAAGATTGGAATGGAAAAATTCGAAGCTTTCAATTGGTTTGGTTCAAACTGAATTTTGATCCTGTAGCAATCCAAAGGTTGGATGCGACCTTGGCAGGGAACAATGGTTTTGTCTTTGTGACCGGACATCTGATAGCCATATACAATCTGGTTTCCTACGCATTGCAATACATTGACCCGGTAATTTTCCTTACCATCAATACCTTCCTTAAGTCCGGCATGGATCACTTTGACCAATGTATTTGGCTCAAATTGGAACGGGCTTTCAAATAGGATAATAAACTCACCCTCACTGATTTTATTGATAGGCAAAACCCTTGAAGTGGTATCTCCCGAGGCAAGAAGGATTTTATGCCCAACATTCCTCAATCTGATTTCCCTGTTTTCCCCAAAGTCATTGGAATTCCATGGCCAAAGGATGGCCATCATCAATATCATGGAGAGGATTCCGAGACCAGCTGGTTGAAGCAGTTTTTTCATTGATCAAATTTAAGGTTTAAATGTGACCCAAAAAGTAATTATACCATGATTTACATTCTTTTTACATTTCATTTACCATCTCCGCTTTAGATAGACATATGTTTGGGCATTCTAAACCAATAAAAATGAAAAAACACCTAAGATTATTCGCCTGGTTATTGACCGTTGGTTATTGCACTTCCTGTAACCCACAAAATAAGACAGAGCTATCAAAAAACACTATCGAGTCCGAATCCAAATACTTTTATACTTCTGATGCACCAATCAGTATTGTGCGCAATATTGTGCAGGATAGAAATGGCAATGTCTGGATAGCTTCGTGGGAGGGTGTTTTTCGATATGATGGAAGATTTTTTACCAACATTACCAATAAAGTAAGCTCGGCTCGCTTTTTCTCTATTTTAGAAGATAGCAAAGGAGACTTTTGGTTCGGTTCAATTGGTTCAGGTGTTTATTATTACAATGGGAAATCCTTTCAAAATTTCACAACAAAGGATGGACTTGTTAATAATGAGATTACTTGTATTTTTGAAGATAAAGCTGGCAATATTTGGTTCGGTGTTAATGGAGGAGCAAGCCGCTACGATGGAAAATCATTTCGAAATTATGTGATGAACGGAGATTCTATAGTTGAAGATAGAACAGGGAAAACTTTTCCAGATTTTACACGCCCCCCTAATGAAGTTACTTCTATTATTGAAGACAAAACCGGCAAGTTTTGGTTTGGAACAAGAGACTTTACCTTCGTTTATGATGGAAAAACATTTACCGCTATTACCTATAATGGTAAACCTTTCAAGAATGTTCGTTCCTTAATCGAAGATACAAAAGGAAATATTTGGCTCGGTGGCAATGATGGCCTTTGGCGCTATGACGGCAGCACATTTACCAATTTCACTCAGAATTTTGTTGGTTATATAATCGAAGATAAAAAAGGCAATATTTGGACTAGTTCAGTAAGTGATAATGGTCAAGGTTGGGCACTTTCCCGTTATGATGAAAAGTCATTGTTTAGTGAAAAAATCACGGTAACCGAAACAAATTTACCATCAAAAATGATTTTTGGAATTTTTGAAGATGATAAAGGAAATATTTGGTTTGGCTCTAATGGCGTGTATCGTTATGATGGAAATACAGTCAATAGTTTTAAAGCGATGTCAAGTCAGGAATATTTCTCTAAACTGGTGGCTAAGAAAGATAATTGTTAGAGGAAAGGACTTTTGGGTTGGTGGAGTTGCAGCAGGTTTAAAGGTTTGATTTTCATTTTTAAAAATAATTTATAATTTTTTTTGTGTAAACAAAATTGTTTATTTTTGTTTCATGGACTCAAGAATTCAACATATCAAAGGCATCCATCCAGGTGTTTTTCTGGATAGGGAACTCAAAAAAAAGGGTTTGTCTAAAGGACCATTTGCATTGTCTATCGGTGAATATCCTCAGACTTTAAGCGCCATAATACATGGAAAAAGGAAAATGAATACTTCACTTGCCCTCCGAATTGAAGAATCTTTGGGTTTGGAAAAGGGAACACTTATGCTAATTCAGGTTTACCATGATATCAAGCAAGAAGAGGATAAGAAGAAATTAAAAATAAAACCAGACCTTAGCAAAATCAGGGAGTCCTTATTTTGGGATACCGATATAAATAATATCGATTGGTTCAATCATAAACAATTTGTTATTGATAGGGTAATGGAAAGAGGAACTGATGAGGAAAAAGATATGATCAATAATTTTTATAAGCCTGGATATCCATCATAACCTGAACTAAACCAATGAAAGCACTTTATTAGAAAACAGTTTCACCAAAACTCGCTGAAAGCCTTCTTTTTTTACTAAAGAACAAGATATTTGATGATTTTAGGTTGGTTGGAGGTACAGCGTTAAGTCTTCAATTAGGGCATCGGATGTCTTTGGACATAGATTTGTTTTCTGAAAAGGTTTATGGAAGCATTGACTTTGATTCGATCGAAAAATTTTTAAGGTCAAATTTTATCTATGTTTCTGATCCAATTCAAATTCCTATTGGCTTTGGGCGGTCTTATATGGTTGGAGAATCCTCTGATTCAGCCATTAAACTTGACTTATATTATACCGACCCCTTTCTTGAAGAAGAAAAGACTCAGGATATTATCAGGTTTGCCAGTATGGAAGAAATTGGGGCAATGAAAATCGATGTGGTTCAAAGGGGAGGTAGAAAAAAAGATTTTTGGGATATTCATGAATTGCTCGATAGATTTACTTTGGGTCAGCTAATTAAACTTCACGCCAGGAAATATCCATATACCCATGATAAAAAAGTGATTTTGGAGAATCTTTTAGACTTTTCGAAAGCAGATAATGAACCTGACCCAAAATGCTTAAAAGGAAAATATTGGGAGTTGATTAAACTTGATATTGTTGAAGCTGTCGAAAATCACATATTGGAATTTCCCAATGATTGAAATTTTTATCAGTGATTAGAATAAAGCAATTTTTCTTCCCCCTTCCTCCCTAAAAAGATTGCCACGTCGCACTAAGAGCTGTATAAAACATCAAAGTCTCTCAAGTGCTCCTCGCAATGACGGCAACTTAGACCTTCATCCCTCATTCTTCATCGTCAACTTCCAACTTCCTACTTCAAGCATCCAACTTCAAAACAAACCTTTAAACTTTTGCCCCAAATGTTTACCTTTGCTGCTTCTTCAAAAAAGGCTTCAAAAAACCGCACATGATCCTCTTTTTCCAATCACCTCAAGCATTGATTTATGCCGTTCAGGCAAAGCAACCACTCCACCAACAAGAAATTGACAAACTCATTTGGCTTTTCGGAGAGGCAAAACAGCTTGGTTCTGATAAAGTTGAGGGAACTTTTGCCGGTCCAAGGAAGGAAATGATCACCCCTTGGGCAACCAATGCGGTGGAGATTACAGTCAATATGGGAATTGTGGGGATCCAGAGAATTGAAGAATACTATCCCATTACAGAAAATGACAGCATCGATCCGATGCTACA
>NZ_JBGTCA010000297.1:0-3979 GCF_041749095.1 Aquiflexum sp.
CAGTATTCTTTTCACGCCCACAGTGGTCCCTTCCGCGACCAACTCCCAACCGTTTTCTGTTTTGGCTTCAAGCTTAAATGCTTTTATCCTTTGGCCAAGTGGATAATACTCCTGTGCCATAAATCGGTTGATGGTAGTGACTTCAGGCAATTTAATCAGGATTTCATTTTGTATAACTCCATTTTCCGCTGCCCAATAAGTTTCTTTAATTCCATCAGCCACTTGATCGATTCCAAAATTCCTTCCCCGAGAATTGCTGGCAGTGAGTTTGGCTTTTTTGATCAGGTTATCCGCAAAATCCTCTTGGATTTTATTGGATAACTTAATGATCTGCTCAGCATCTTTTTCGTGGATCAGACCTCTTCTGTCTACAGGGAAATTGATCAGAAGTGAACTATTCTGACCAATGCTTTTATAATAAATATCCAAAAGCTGAGGTAAAGTTTTGACTTTATGGTCTTCATAAGCATGGTAGTACCAACCTGGCCGGATGGAAACATCTGCCTCAGCCGGTACCCAATGGGTTCCGTTTTCCTGACCCCTGGCATACAGCTCTGAATATTCCGGCATCCCTGCATAGACCGAATCCCGAAGCAGGTTGGACCAAGTGGTTTCATAAGCAAATCCATGTTCATTCCCCACCCATCGGACATCCGGTCCCGCATCTCCAAAGATGACCGCAGCGGGTTGCAGTTCCCTGACCAATGCAAAAGTGTCTTCCCAATCATAATAGGATTTTTTATCCACCCTTCGGGTTTCATTGGCTCCTCCATAATAGCCATCACCTCCATTGGCCCCATCAAACCAAACTTCAAATATCTCCCCATAATTGGTCAACAATTCGGTGAGTTGGTTCCTCATGTAGGTAATGTATGCCGGTTTTCCATAATCTGCGTGGTTGCGGTCCCAAGGGGAATAGTAGATCCCGAATTTTAATCCAAATTCTGCACAAGCTTCTGCCAATTCTTTGATCAAATCCCCTTTACCATTTTTCCAAGGAGAATTTTTTACCGAATGCTCTGTATATTTTGAAGGCCAAAGACAAAATCCATCATGGTGTTTGGCTGTGATGATAATTCCTTTCATTCCTGCATCTTTGACCACTTTGGCCCATTGTCGGGTATCCAATTCGGTTGGATTAAATTGAGAAGGATTTTCATCCCCCATGCCCCATTCCATATCAGAGAATGTGTTCATATTAAAATGGACAAAACCGTAGTATTCCAGTTCATGCCATGCCAATTGCCTGGATGATGGAATGGGATGGATGGGTGCAGGAGGGTCGATATCTTTGCCCTGACAAGCAAGGAGAATAAAAAGGGGGAGGAGATATTTTTTCATATTCAGGTTTGAAAAGTCAAAATAACAATTCAATAAAGTTGTTCCTAAATCAAATGATTTTCAGGTTATAAAAGTAAAATAAAATATTTCCTAAATACCTGATGACAATTGGAATTTATTTCGATGATGGTATGAATACATTATTAAACCAAAACCCCATGAGAACATTGTCTAAACCATTCTTAATCCTTTTGACGGTCAGCCTATTTTTTTGGTCCTGTTCTGATGACAAGGATACCAATCCCGGACCTCAGCTACCTGTAGGCCAAGTTGATATTGCTGTGATTGACAACCAAATCTCGCAGTTTATGTCCAAATGGGAATATCCCGGTGCAACCCTCGCCATAAGCAAAAACGGCAAATTGGTCTATTCCAAAGCCTATGGATTGGCCGATGTGGAAGCCAACCAAACCATGACCACGGACCACCGCATGAGAATTGCCAGTATATCCAAAACATTCACGGGAGTAGCTATTCTCCGATTGGTTCAAGAGGGTAAATTAGGTCTGGATGATAAGGTATTTGGGGGTGGTGGAATATTGGCAAATGATTTTGGCACAAAGGCATACAGTGAAAGGGTAAAAAATGTAACCATCAGGCATCTCCTGCATATGACTACAGGAGGATGGGTGACGGCCAATGACAGGGATGCTATAGACAGCAATCCCAACTTGAATAACAAGCAGTTTTTTGACTGGATGATGGACAATGCCTTGCTCAAATATGCTCCGGGGACACAATATTGGTACATCAATACCAATTATTTTGTAGCTGCAAGGGTGATAGAAAAAATAAGTGGAAAGTCCTTCTTTCAATTTATGAAGGATGATTTTTTGGATCCACTTGGGATAAATTCAGCTATTATGGCAAAAAGAAATGTAGCGGATAGATTTCCCAACGAGGTAAAATATTACGGCATAGGTAATATCAAAGGGTATGAATATGGATTCAATATTGAAAGACGGGATGGTGATGGGGGAATGGTAATTTCAGCCAAAGATCTGTTAAAATTTATATTGGCCATCAACAATAGACCTGGAAGGCAACAGATTTTGGAGGGTCCCATTTATGAAGAATTTGTTAAGGGTTCCGGTCCCAGCCCCTTGAATAATTCCTTTGGTCTTGGAATTACCCGAAGTCAAAATGGTATTAGCTTCAGCGGTGCCCTACCCGGAACACGCACTGTATTCCAAACCAACAATAACACAGGACTAGCGGCTGTGCTCTTATTTAATGGTTGCGTGGATTACACCAATGCCACAATATGGAATAGCTTCAACCAAGAATTTTTTGCCTTGGCCAATGCATTGGTTTCCCAAAACGCCAATGTATATCAGGATATCGATCAGTTTTAGACCTTAAGGGTGAATTTTTTTGAAAGTAAATGGCCAAAGAAATTTGGTCATTTTTTTTTGATGACATTTTATTGATGTATCCGATGTATGGTTATAAATCAACAATTCAAAAAATGAAACACTTATCAAAAGTATTAGCCTTTCTCATGATAATCCTTGTCTCCTTTTCGTGTAGTGAAACTGAAGAGCCTAACGAAGATCTGCTTAGCGCAAAAGTTTTCAGAGTACCCTTTGAGGGGACTATCCCGGTAATAGAAAATAGTGACGGTACCTTTAACATTTCCAATGCAAGATTTGAAGCCGGATTTCCCGAAAGAGACAATGTCAATGGGTATGAAATAAAGGTTGTGAAGGAAGATGGAACTTTTGGAAGTACGAATGTGAGAAGGGCCAATCAGTTGGACAAAAGGGGTGACGATTTATTCTTCGTCGTATTGATTGGTTCACCCTATGCGGGCCTCGGAGTTTCAGCTGGAGTGAAAGACCAAATGTATCAAACCTTTCAAACGCAGCTTCAAAATGCAAAAACCAACTATAAAGAAATAGAGGTGACTGTTCTTGAATAATGACTATTTCAAGTCATCAATTAAATAGTACAATTAATCAGGTAAAATAAAATAATTTAAAAAAACAAAAATTTGGGGTAAAAAACATTTAATTGTATATTTCTGTAATTTTCATACCATGCAGCAATATACTTTTCGAAAACTCACCCAAATTGAAATCCTTGAGGGAATCAAAAACAATGATTCTGATATTCTTCATGGAGTCTATCAGGATCAATATCCAAAAGTAGAAAAATATGTCCTTTCCAATAATGGGACTCGTCAGGAAGCAAAGGATATATTTCAGGAGACCTTTGTGGCAGTTTGGAAAAGCATTAAAAATAATCGGTTTACGCCTGAAAACGGAACTGCCCTAAACGGGTATTTATACCAAATAGCAAAAAACAAATGGCTTGATCATCTCAGGTCACCAAAGTATAAAAAGACAGTGCATCTCGAAAATTTCTATGAAAAAGAGGAAGAAGTCAATGATGAAAAGGAACTCCAATTAAAGCAAATTGAAGTATCGTTCAAAAATCTGGGAAAAAACTGCAAGGAATTACTGACCCGGTTTTATTACAAAAAAGAAAGTATGTCAATGATTGCCTCAGCCTTTGATTGGACAGAGGCTACAGCGAGAAACAACAAGTACAGGTGTATTCAGCGACTAAAAGAAATGCTCATTACGAAAGAATAAAGAACCCAAATTGGAAAATAACAACCATATATCGCAAGAGG
>NZ_JBGTCA010000298.1:0-3417 GCF_041749095.1 Aquiflexum sp.
AAATTTGGCTTTGCCAAAAACCCACTTTTTGCACCGAATGATTCCACCATGGGACTTCCGCTATCTGAACAGACGCTTGGTGATTATCTTCAAGAAGCCTCCTACAAAACTTCAATCATTGGAAAATGGCATTTGGGAGCACACCAAACGCTACATCCCAATCAACGGGGGTTTGACGATTTCTATGGCTTTCTATCTGGTGGGCATCAGTATTTTCCTGAAAATTTAACCTTACAAGATGAGTTTGAAGTTGATTCCCAATTTGGTGCTTACAGAACAAAACTTTTAAGAAATAAAGAAAGAGTGGAGGAAAGAGAGTATCTAACTGATGCGTTTTCCAGAGAAGCTGTATCTTTTATTGAAAGAAATCATGAAGGGCCATTTTTCTTATTCTTATCCTACAATGCTCCGCATGCACCTATGCAAGCGACAGAAAAATACCTAAGTAGGTTTCCCGACATTTCAAATGAAAAAAGGAAAACCTATGCGGCAATGGTATCTGCGGTAGATGATGGTGTCGGGAAAATATTGGATTTGTTGCCAAGATTAGAGATTGAAGAAAACACGATTGTTTTTTTTCTTTCTGACAATGGTGGTCCAACGCCCAATAATGCTTCGGACAACAAACCATTAAGAGGAAAGAAGGGAGACTTCTTTGAGGGTGGGGTAAGGGTACCATTTGCTGTGCAATGGAAAGGAGTGATTCCGGAAGGAGCCACCTACGAATATCCGATTATTTCACTTGATATTTTTGGAACTGTAGCAGGTCTGATTGGAATAAAAACCAAGAACGAATTGGATGGAGTCAATTTGATTCCATACCTGACAGGTGAAAATCAGAATGCACCACATGAAGCCCTGTATTGGAGGAATTTCAGTGTTGAAAGATTTGCAATTCGAACACTTCATGACAAAATGATTACTGATCCTAAACAGCAATTCTTGTTTGATATAAAGAATGACATTTCTGAAAAAAGAAATCTTGCAAGCGACAATATGAATCAGATGAATGGTTTGACAGATAAAATCAATGCATGGGAAAGTATGTTGAAAGACCCTCTTTTTATGGGGTTGTTGGAAGATGAAGCTTATTCCAAGCTTCACCCTGATCGGTATGGGAAAAAATCAAATGATTAAATCATTACAGTTACACTATTCATTAATGAAGACTAAAAATTTTATATTTCATACCATGCTTTTCTTATTCTTGGCATTCAATGCCGAGGCAAAGGATTATTATTTCCACCCAAAAATGGGGAATGATAGCGCTAATGGAAACTCGATTAAATCACCTTTCAAATCATTGGTGAAAATAAGTGACTTGGCCCTCGAACCTGGAGATAGAATCCTTTTAGCTGCGGGGCAAGTTTTCCAAGAAACTTTATTCCTTGATCATGTTCAAGGGAGTTTTAAAAAACCTATCCTGGTTGATTCTTACCAAAATAACGGTGCTGATACCAAAGGAAAATCCATAATAGATGCTACGGGTCTTCTCAATGGCCTTTTGATCACCAACTCTAACCATATCATCATCAAGAACCTAGAAATCACAGCCAATGGACCTGTTGATGATTCAGGTGATGGAGAGATGCGGGTCGGTGTTTTGGTCTTCGGAAAAGGAAATGAGAGGATTACAGATATTCATTTAGAGGAACTCCACATTCATGATGTTTTCTATGAAAAAGAAGGAATTGGAAGGTCGGAAGCTGAAGTAAAATCAGCTAATGGAACCCAAAAATATGGATGGGGAATCCGTCTGATAGCAAACGGAAATGCCGAGATTGAAAATGTCTGGATTAAAAACTCTTTAATAGAAAACGTAAGCCATACAGGAATCAAACTCACTGGTACACAAAGACAAAGTATCAGAAATGTTCGCATTCTGGATAATAAAGTTTACCGGACAGGTGGTCCGGGAATTCAGATGTCCGGGGTGAAATTTATACATGTCAAAGGTAATGAAGTCAGCCACTCAGGTAGCACTGATGATTCCCGCAAGTGGGGCAGAGGTTCAGGTCTTTGGACTTGGTCAGCGTCCCATGTGATGATCGAGCATAATAGTTTTATGCATGCCAATGGCCCTGGAGATTCAGCAGGCGCTCATATAGATTATAATTGTGACAATGTAATACTTCAATATAACTTCAGTGCTCAGAATGCAGGTGGTTTCTGCGAAATTTTAGGAAATAACTACAATTGTGCTTATCGCTACAATATCAGTGTAAATGACGGTCTCAGAGTCAAAGGTCAAAATGGAGCATTTCAAGAAGGAAAAATCTTCTGGCTAAGTGGTTTTCAAGGAAATAAGGAGCGAAAAGGACCAGTAAATTCCTATTTCTATAACAATACTATTTATGTGAAAGCTGATCAGGTTTCCAAAATTGCCATTGACAATAGATCAAAAGGAATTTTGATAGCTAATAATATCTTTCACTTAGAAGGAGCTTCAGAAATGGTAGCTGGAGATCAGTATAAGCCTGATGACGAAAATTCTTCTGAAATGGAGAGAATTTTCTTTGAAAACAACCTCTTTCTGAATGAGTCCAATTGGCCATCAAAAGTCATGATTCAAGATGGTAAACCTCTATTTGGATCTGCAAATTTCAAGAACCCTGGCGGAACGAAGCCCGAAGACTACACCCCACAAAATAAAGAATTGATACAAAAAGGAATTAGTATTCCATTTCTGCCAAATGATGAATTCGGCTTGATGGATGGAATAAATATGCAAACAGACTTTTTAGGAAATCCAATATTGGGTAAGCCAAGTCTTGGTGCAATTAAATATGTTGAAATACTTTCCTCTCAGGTGAAGTATCAGAATTTTCAGCCTGGAGAAGTTTGGGAAGATGATCAAGACACGCACATCAATGCCCACGGAGGAGGGTTTTTGATCCATGAAGATACTTATTATTGGTTTGGTGAACACAAAATAAAAGGGCCAGAAGGCAACAAAGCACAAGTTGGAGTGGGAGTATATTCCTCAAAAGACCTTACCAACTGGAAAAATGAAGGAATTGCCCTTGAAGTACATGATGATCCAAATTCCCTTTTGGTAAAGGGATGTGTCATAGAACGCCCCAAGGTGATTTACAATGAAAAAACCAAGAAATTTGTAATGTGGTTTCACCATGAGCTCAAAGACAGAGGCTATGAAGCTGCAATGACCGGTTTGGCAGTCAGTGATCAGGTATCCGGCCCATATACCTATATCAAAAGCGTCAACCCACATGCAGGTATTTGGCCTTCAAATTATCCGGACAGTTTAAAGTCCAAACCTATTGACCTTGACAAATATGAAAGACCATCTCCTGAATGGAAAGAAGCCGTTGTAAATGGTGTCTTTTTGAGAAGAGATTTTGAAAAAGGGCAAATGGCCAGGGATATGACACTCTTTGTGGATGATGACGGGAAAGC
>NZ_JBGTCA010000299.1:0-2521 GCF_041749095.1 Aquiflexum sp.
CAAATTCCAATCCATGTTTTCCATTGAAAAAGGTGTCTTCAGTTCCTTTTTGAATACGCAAAGAGTAGGGGAGCGGTATGTGGCGACTGACAATGCCGGCAAACTCAAACCTTATCAGCTTTGGGATATAGGAGTAAATTACCGATGGACAGTCGGAGGAAAACTATCAGGGAATTTGGGAACTCAAATTAATAACCTATTCGATACAGAATACCATGTTTTACGGCTTAGGGCCATGCCCGGAAGAAATTATCAATTCAATTTAAATATCACACTATGAAATCGAGCATGACTAAAACATCCCACGGAAATATGTTGGTCATATATGCGAGATTCCATATGGCTACTAAAAAACAATTATATACATATGAATCAATTTAGATTACTAACAGCTTTATGTGCTTTAGCTTTATGTGCAGTTTCCTGTACCGATGATGGTCCTGAGATCCCATTGGGGGAATTTGAAAAAGGGGTATTGATCATCAATGAGGGTGCCTTTGGTGCCAATGACGGTGAGGTTTACCATTATGACCCGGTATCAGGAGATATAAAGAATGATATTTTCGAATCAAAAAACGGAAGACCATTTGCAGGCTTGATTCAGGATATTGTTGAATTAGAAGACAGAATGTACCTTGTCGCAAATACCGGGAAGGTTGAGTTAGTAGATCCCAAGGACTTTGCCAGCTTGGGGGCTGTGGATGCTGATCTGGTAAACAGCAGGTCATTGGCTGTGGCCAACCAAAAGTTGTACATCAGTGATTGGGGACCATACGATCCAAGTTTTCAGAATCCGGATTCATATATTGCTGTGGTCAATGGGCTTAATGGTGGGACTGTTTCCGAAAAAATACCTGTACCGAGTAGGCCGGAGGGACTAATCGTGGCGGGAAATTTTCTATATGTTGCTTGTGCTGCTGCAAAAAACTTCAAGTTATATCATTGGCCACTGATGCAGTCACGAGTAGTCAGGATGTAGAGGGCACTCCTTCCAAATTGAAGATAATTAATGGCAGACTTTATCTTTTTGCAAGGGATGCCGGCCACATTTATTTCCACGAGATCAACAGGAACAATTTTAATATCCAAAATACGATTGAGATTCCTTTGGCGAATGCCACATCCAATTTTGCCATTGGAGATGGAGGTGATGCTTATGTGCTAACTTCTACAGGATGGCCTGATTACAATGATGCCGTAGCCAAGGTTTCCATGAATTCAGCTACCGTGGTCAATCAATCTCTGTTTACAGGTTTAGGATTATATGGAATTGGGTTCCAACCGGTAAGCAAGGAAATTTATATTGCCGACAACAATGGATTTCAGGGAAATGGCACTGTCATCATAATCAATGGTGGGGGTCAGGTAGTTAAAACACTTGAAGCTGGTAGAGGTCCATCGGGATTTGTATTTAAATAAAAACCTCTATGTGCTCTATGTTTCTATGTGGTAAAATCAATTACCACATAGACACATAGTTCACATAGACTCCAGCTTTATTTGTTGTGATATAGTAATTGAAAATCGCAATATTGCTTAATCGGTTCTAAATGAAGTTATTAAAAAAACATAGTGATCCGCAAATTAAAATCAGGTGTATTTGAGCTTTCTTTCAAAAAACACCTTACCATTGGTTTTGATATGCTCAACCAATCCTTCATGGTTAATCTGATGAAAAATGGAAAGATCAATTATGTAGGGTAATAAAAGATCATCCAGTTCATTTTCAATTTTCAAAAGTTCGGTCAAAGTCAGGGTCTCTCCAAAAAGCGTTAAATCAATATCAGAACCATTTCTAAAATTCCCGATAGCCCTTGAACCATAAACAACACATTTCTCAATGTTTGGGTATTTTTTCAAAACACCTAAAATTGATTCCATGGTTTTATTTGAGAGTCCAAATTGATTCATTTTCTTTTATCCTTGATTTCCAACATTTTCTCCTCAAACTCTTTGAACAGTTCAAAATACCATTCTGTAATTTTTTCAGTTATTTCAGAAGCAATGTCTTCATTATAAGTATGGGAAGTTTTATTCCGACTTTTGATCATTTCCATCCATCCATCTCCATCCACAATCAAACCAACCTTAAATGCTTCTCTTGTAGCATCTCTGGATCCGATAATTTCCGAGTTTCCTTGAAAGAAAAAATAATCTTTTATCACATTCCAAGCCAATTCATGGGTAAATTCAAATACCTGTATCAAGCCTTGTTTTTCGAGGTCCGTCAATTCTCTTTCCTCCGAAAGCTTTACCGCATTTTCCAACTGGAATAAGGCTTTAAGGTAATTCTCAAACCTTTGTTCCCACCTTGTATTTTCCATCATTGAATTAGATATGAATTAAAGATAATCAAAATTAATGCATATTTGGTAAAAAAGGAGGATGGAACTCAAATGGAAAAAAAATTCGGATTTATTGAAATGACTTAGTTTTCTACTTTGCCCCGGCTAGTAAATAAAGCACTGCCATTCGAATCGCCACCCCATTTTCTACCTGTTGGAGGATGATGGAATGCTCA
>NZ_JBGTCA010000300.1:0-1584 GCF_041749095.1 Aquiflexum sp.
TTTGCCGCAAGGGCTTCATACAATTATTCTTTATCAGTTGATATGGTTTCGGATTCACTGAGTTGGGGAGTTTCCATTGCCATGTCCTTTGATGTAAATGGCAAATGTTGGGTGCTAATTTCCTTCTCAACGACCGTTAGATTTCTAAAAGCTGAGTAAGTATCTTTTGAAAGGGATTTCCCGGAGGTTTGTGGAAAAGACTGCCTCACGTCGGTCTCGATAATGGATGAAACATCATCTTCGGAAGAAGTTAAATCAGGGTTGTTTCCGTTTTGGCTTTGATCATTAAGCCTTTCGGCCAAATCACCCCAGCCTTTTACGGGGCTAAAGACGGAATTTTCCTGCTTTTTATCCGCAGCGGATTGCCAAATAGGATGGCCATAACCAGAAACATTCGGTTTAAAAAGTGGTGGATCAGGAATATTTTCAAAGTAGGTAGCATCCTCCGCCTTTGGGGAATGTCGATTCTTTATAAGTGTTATTGGATTTTCAGTCCTTTCATTAACATCCTTTTCCCAATCTCCTTGTACTTCGTTAACTTGTTCCATTTCAGATATTTCAATTGGGTCGTCCCAAGAATCTAATTTCCTTTTTTCACTCAAGGCTTCATCATCCTGAATCCCATATCTTTTTTTAAATTCTTGTTTTTCAGTGTTTTCGTTATTTACACCTTTGTTGTTTACGCTTATTTTTTTGAATGCCGAAGCCTTAATAGGAGCTAAATTTTTTGATGAAAAATAAATGCTACCGGATCTCTCAATATCTTGTTTTGATATATCTGCCGATTGGTGTTGGGTTTTATGGACTCCTGTCTTTATTGCCTGAAAAGGAAAATGGCCCGATTGACTTTCGGCTGCATTCCTTTCATCCATTTCAAAATTATTGTTGGGAAATTGATCTTGGCTTTTGTGGAAATTTCCCGAAAAGGGCCAAGGTAACATTAAAAGATCCTGATAGTCAATTTGCAAGCTATCCATGTTGAACCTACTGAATAAAAAATCGGGTTGCATTACTACCTTCGGAATTTGGTTCCGGGAATAGATTCTTGTATAAAAGTCTATTTCAGGTTTAGAAATTATTTCGAGCCAGTTTTCCCAACTGTTTACAATAGAAAAGCCAATGGCAGTAAGGCTATCTTTCATTTTTTTGGGAATCCATGATCATTTGGAGAAAAATATCAGCTTGTGCCGGTGTAAGCGCATTGATGTTTGGAAGTGACCAACCAAAATGGCTTGCCAAGGTGAAGGCGGTTTGTAAAAGTGGAGATTGTATCAGTTCCTTCAAGTCTTTTTTTTTTCGGATAGACCGCTAACTGCCCTGATTTCTTCGACCAAAAATTCCACCAATCCTACTTGCAGTCCTTTTATTTGCGGTAAAGACAATTTGGGTTCCACCAAACCTTCTTTAATCATCAAAAGCGGGATAAGTCCCGGGTCTTCCTTAGCCCCTTTCATGATCAATTGAAAGGTACCCATTGACAGGGGCTTTATCTTCACAGCAGGTTCTTGTCCATTGGCTTTTTCCTGATGAAGTAATAGATTTTGAGGTACAGCAACCTCAAAGGAAATATCAGTGCCTGCTAAA
>NZ_JBGTCA010000301.1:0-3168 GCF_041749095.1 Aquiflexum sp.
TCTACAAACATAACCAACTTGTCACAAATTCAGACTTATTGTCTGATATATGGTTTCAAAATCAAGTCGAATTGGTTAACTTGGAAGTTCTTGAGAATGAAAAACCATTTCTAAAGGAAAAAAACAATCTATGAAAAAGACAAATTTTAATGTTTCCAGAAGGACATTTCTGAGCCATAGCTCCAAAGCAACCTTTGCTATGGGCATAGGAAGTAGTATGATCGGCTCTGCATTTCTGACCGCCTGTGGTGGTGGAGAAAGTGGAGAAGAAGCGGTTTCTTCACTGAGCACAGGTTTTGAACAAACTCCGTTAGGTTTTGATTATATGGCATTGGAACCACACATCGATGCCATGACCATGGAAATCCACTACACCAAACACGCCGCAGGTTATGCAAAGAATCTTGGAGAAGCTTCATCCGAAGAAAACGTGGATGTTGGCAAACCTTTGGAAGAGGTGTTGATGAATATATCCAAATATTCCACCAAAATGCGGAATAACGGAGGCGGGCATTACAACCATGAGCTTTTTTGGAAAATCATGACCCCAGCGGGGCAGGGAATGCCAAGTGGCAATTTAGCAGAGGCCATCACAGGAGCTTTTGGAAGTTTTGAATCTTTCAAGGAAGAATTCGAAACTGCGGCGAAAACCAGATTCGGATCAGGTTGGGCATGGTTGGTATTGGATAATAATAATTTATTGAAGGTTGGTTCTACTCCTAATCAGGACAATCCACTGATGGATATTTCGGATTTTCAAGGAATCCCATTATTGGGGATTGATGTTTGGGAGCATGCATACTACCTGCATTATCAAAACAGAAGACCTGATTATGTATCTGCTTTTTGGAATGTGGTCAATTGGGACGAGGTAGGTAGAAGATATGATACATTGGTTTGAAATGAACAATAAGTATTATTTTTATAAAAGACGGAGCTTTCGGGCTCCGTTATTTTTTTTGTTAGAATCCCATTTTAGATAAGTCTAAAAAATCACAAATTAGCAAGGTTGGTAATTTTTGTTTGAATTTAGGATAATAACCTTTGATTTTTGTCAATTTTCACAAGATCCGCCGGCATATTCATTGCGTAAGTCATGCCATAAACCAACTTAAATATATTATGAAAAAAAGAACATTGATTTACGCAAAATGGGCGTTTGTTTCGGCAATCGGATTTTTGATGCTGGCTTGCAATGACAACAAAGATGAAGTTTTAGATGAGCCTCAGAGCCAAGCAAGCCTAAGTGCCACGGCACATGACGGAAGTACTAACCCAAGTGGACGTGTCATAGTCAATGGCTTTTCTACAGCCGAATTCAAAGTCGCAACAAAAGATGTGGAAATGCGCTATGCAGCCAAGGCAGATATTCTGGCAGGTATCAGCTTAGGAAATATCACCCTCAAAACCAATGTCAACACTTCCTTGCAGAGTTCAACAGCCAAAGAGCAATCTCTTACTTTGATCAGTGATGGATCTGTACGTTCGAGTACAATGGGTTCCGGCAGTACTCCGGATGGTAAGTATCAGGAAGTGAACTTCAGACTTTTCAAAAATTCCAGTGCACCCCAGTCCGACCCTATGTTCAACAAATCCCTATGGCTGAGCGGTGAGGCGAATGGAAAAGCCTGCATTATCTGGATGGAAGCAGAAAAAATGATCGTTGCAAAAGCTGAGTCCAGTCAGGGCGTAGATGTGGACGGACAATCGGATATGGAACTTGTATTCGATTTGGAAAAACTGTTTGCCAACGTGAATTTTTCCACAGCTGTAGATTCCAATCTACATGGTAAAATTGATATTGGTCCCGGAAGCGTTGATGCCAATGCTGCTATTTTCACCCAAATCGAGAGCAATCTCGAATCAGCAGTAGTGTTTAAGAAAAAATAATTGATTAAATGGTTATCCGTTTTTTTGCCAGTAGCCCAATATTTTTCTACAGACCGGACGGAAGACCGAAGTCGGAAGACCGCAGTACCGGACATTTAGGTCTCCTGCCATGATTGATTTTGGGTTATCAATTTACTGGCATGATTGCGTATATACATTTTGAATTATTAAAAAAGATCCTAGATGGCCGGAAATTCCGGCCATTTTTATTTTATTTTGACCAAAGTTCCAAATCACTCATCTTGATAATATTCAAAGTGAGACAATTTAATCCCAAATAACATATATCATGCAAGATCCCAAAAGCTTAACTTCAGTAGCAGCTTTCCATAAGACTTTCAAACATCCCATCCTTCCCGAACCTCAGATCCCTGATGCCAAGCGATGCCAATTGCGGCTTTCCTTGATTTCGGAGGAACTCAAGGAACTGGAAGAAGGGATACATAATGGAGATATCGTGGAAGTTGCCGATGCCCTTTGTGACATTCAGTATGTATTGTCAGGGGCTATTTTGGAGTTTGGATTGGCTGACAAATTCAAGGAGCTTTTTGATGAGGTGCAAAGATCAAATATGAGCAAGGCCTGCAAAACCGCAGAGGAAGCCCAAATGACAGTTGAGCATTATGCAAGTCAGGGTGTGGATTGTTTCTATGAAAAAGAAGGTGAAATGTTTCTGGTTTTTAGAAAGGATGACCGGAAAACTCTGAAATCGGTAAATTACTCGCCTGCGGATTTGAAGGGGGTATTGGGGAGGTAGGATTTATTAAAATTCATCTGACAAAAAAAATATTCTAATAAAGTGATCTACTCTTTAAATGGATTGAAAATGACAAGCTCTTTCTCAATTACCAACCCATGTTGCAAATCCTCTGTGTATAAAAATTCACAGCCTGAATCTAGTGCCGTTGCCACGATGAATGCATCAAAAAGCTGAAAGTCATATTTTTTAACCAAATCGAAAGATAAAGCGATAGTTTCTTCAGTAATAGGAACATATTTGCATTCCTCCATAAGCTTTGCGATGATTTCAATAATGGAAGCTTTTGGAAACTTCCATCTTCTATTCAAAACATTGATCAACTCACTTAGTGATTGTGAATTGAAAATAGGATTCTGTAAAATCAACTCTGCTGCTTTAGTTCTTCTTTTATCTAAAGAAGAATCCAAAAAATACAATAAAACATTTGTATCAATAGCGATTTTACTCATAATCAGTCGCCTCTTCTCTGCTGAAAAAATATGCTCCTTTACTGTCAAAGGTCAAACCATCAAACTTTT
>NZ_JBGTCA010000302.1:0-1628 GCF_041749095.1 Aquiflexum sp.
CCCTTGTTTTTGAAAGTTTCTTTTGCAAGACCCCATAGTCCTTATGACCCTCCTCAGCGTTTTCTTGACATGTATGAAGATCTCCCCATCAAAGCCCCTTACGAAGGAGCATGGTCAGATAAATTCCGAAACTTTCCAAAAGAAAGGGAAGCCGCTTTTGGAGATTTTGGAGTAGAACATGCACTTCATAGTCGGAGACATTACTTTGCATTGGTCACTTTTATCGATGAGCAAATCGGAAAAATCATTGCAGCTTTGAAAGAAAATAATATGTACGATAACAGTCTGATTCTATTTGTGTCAGATCATGGGGATATGCTTGGTGATCACCATCATTGGAGAAAAACTTATGCCTACGAAGGTTCTTCAAAAGTACCCTTAATTATAAAACCACCCAAATCATTTGACTATGACGTTTCATTGGAAAAACTCGCCCATACAGTGGAAATCAGGGATATTTTGCCTACTTTTTTGGAAGCAGCGGGCGGCATCAAACCCAATGCCATGGAAGGTAATTCAATTTTGGGGCTTTTGGCAAATCCAAATACGGAAGAATGGAGGGATTTTATAGACCTGGAACATGCTTCTACTTATGCGTTTGATAATTATTGGGCTGCCCTTACAGATGGTAGGGAGAAGTATATTTGGTTTTTTTCCACAGGAGAAGAGCAGCTATTTGACCTTGATAAGGATCCGGGAGAAACGGAAAACTTAATTTCAGATAAAGTCTATTCCGCAAGACTTGAATTATGGAGGTCCAGGATGATAAAACATTTAAAGGAAAGAGGTGATGGGTTTGTTAAAGACGGTATGTTGGTCAAGAGAACAACAAATCTTTTGTTAAGTCCCAACTACCCGGATAAAGAATGGTCAAATCAGGAAGGTTTGAAGTTTTGGCGTGAAGAAGTAAAACAAGGATTTCGATCCAATTAAGAATTATTGATAAGCCTGTAAGTTTCATCATTCCACCAAATTCCACTGACAGCACCGTTTCAATGGAAATAAGCCAGAGCTTCTACCAAAAGAATATATCCGCTGGCCGGAATTGCTGTTTTTTTAAGTTGTAAAGTTAGTATAGAACCCGATTTTCATCTTATTGAGTGTAATTTCAACCTTTCCCTCTTGATCTTTCGATTCACCGTCTATATGAAAGGCGGCATTATCCGGATTTTCAATAATGACTTTTTCTCCACTATACGTCTGCACAAAATCCAACTCCGAAAAGTCTTCTCTAATAAACCCAACCGTCAAGGCCATCCATTCCTTTAAACTGTCGGGGTTGAGGACAATTACCTCAAATTTACCGTCATTCATTTTCCCTGTCGGGTTAATTTTGGCACCTGTCCCATATCTATCACCATTTGCGATAACCAGCATTTTGGCATTGACAAGTTTTTTTTCACCTTTCAAATCTAAGTTGAATCTGTATTTGTTGTTTTCGAAAATCTGGGCAAGAGAGCTTTTAAAATAACTGCCCATGCCTCTTTCATCACTTTCCTCAAATTTCTTAATCAGACCCGCATTAAACCCGAAATCACATACATGAAGACATATATCTCCATTGACATCCAAAACATCCAATTGAATCAATTTGCCTTCTTTCAACGCCCTTATGCTGTCTTCCCAAG
>NZ_JBGTCA010000303.1:0-3313 GCF_041749095.1 Aquiflexum sp.
GACGGAGAATTGTTCAGGATGATGCGCCATGCGGTGAAGCCGGATGGAACGGCAACTTTATCCGTGCTGATGCCTTTCTGGGATATGGCTGATGAAGACCTGGTAGCTGTAGTTTCCTATTTGAGAAGCCTGCCACCGGTCAAAAACGAAGTGCCGGATAACGAGTGGACCTTTATGGGCAAGGCAGTCCGGGTGGTGGCTTCCTCCTTTAAACCGATAGAAAAACCTTCCCCTCCTTCCTTTGCACCACCCATGGCAGCAACCATCGAAAGGGGGGAATATATTTCGCGTTATGTCGCCAATTGTGTAGGATGCCATACCAACAGGGATTTAATGACCTTTGAGGCAATCGGACCGGAATATGCCGGTGGAATGGAATTTGAACCCTACCCGGAATTGCACATAATGCTTGGTGAGGATCCTGAACTATGGATGCGTACACCCAATATCACTCCCCATCCAAACAGCGCACTATCCAAATTCAAAACTGTGGAGGAATGGAAAGAAAGATTTCGGCAGGGAAGGATTATCAAAATCTCATCCATGCACTGGGGTCCTTTCTCAAGAATGTCCGATGAAGATTTGGAGGCACTCTACCTGTATTTGACAAGTCTCGAGCCTGTTGATTATGATGCGGGGGAACTGATGTTTAAGAAGTGAGGGGGGAATCTTGTCTATCTGTAAATTTCATTCTCTTTCTGCAATTAGACAGAAGACGGAAGATAAAAATTAACCTAAAGTTGGACAATGACCGGAATGTCATTGTCCAACCTATTTTAAGTTTCAATATGTCCAGAGAAATTTTAATTCGGGATTCAGAAGTTTTTTCAAAAAAATATGACCACAATCCCAATCCCTAACCATAGAATTTCATCCCTCGATCTTGTCAAAGGTTTGGCCATGATCATTATGGCATTGGACCATGTGCGGGATTTTGTGCATGCCCCGGCTTTTTTATTTGATCCGGCAGATCCCGATCAGACAACTTTGGCAATCTTCTTCACCAGATGGGTAACCCACTTCTGTGCGCCTGCTTTCAGTTTCCTGGCAGGAATGTCTGCCTTTATGATAAGTAAGCGAAAGTCAAAACAGGAGTTGTCAGGATTTCTTCTGAAACGTGGGCTTTGGCTCGTTTTTATTGAACTGACCTTTGTGAATTTTTCCTGGTTTTTTGACTTCCGGTTTGAAACGGTCCTTCTTGGGGTAATTTGGTCATTGGGGATCAGCATGATTGCTTTGGCTGGATTGGTTTATTTACCCAGGTTGGTTGTTTTAATTTTTAGTCTTATCCTGATTTTTGGCCACAATCTCTTGGATAATATCCAATTCGAGGATTCCATTTTATGGGCCATTTTTCATTATCAGAATATTTTCTTCCTATCCGAGAACTTCCTGCTTATCGTAGGATACCCAATTATTCCATGGATTGCAGTGATGTCATTTGGATTTTACTTTGGCTCTTTTTATGATAAATCCTTTGAGAGTTCCAAAAGAAAAAGAACATTTAACCTGATTGGGATTTCGGCAATTGTGCTATTTGTCGGATTGAGATGGACCAATGTTTATGGTGACCCCAATGACTTCCAACAATTTGGAGAACTTTCCAAAAACCTGGTTTCCTTTTTGAATCCCACCAAATACCCTCCTTCTCTTTTGTTTTTATTGATGACCTTGGGTGGAACATTTCTCCTATTGTCAAACTCCGAAAAATGGAAAGGAAAGGCGGTGGATTTCATCTGCAGCTTTGGCAGGGTTCCCTTCTTTTACTACATCATCCACCTGTACCTGATTCACCTTACTGCAATCGGATTGGCCGCGATTAAAGGTTTTGTCTGGGAAAAAAATATGATCTTAAGTGTTTGGCTAGGATTTGATATGCCGATTCCAGGATATGGCTTTCCGCTTTGGGTGGTCTATACGGTTTGGATATCAGTGATTTTATTATTGTATCCGCTTTGTAAAAGATTTGACAGATACAAGATGGCCAATAAGGATAAGTGGTGGCTGAGTTATTTTTAAAAACTTAAAAAGGTTATGAATCAAATTAAAATAATATGAAATCACCCTTACTTTCAATCTCCTTTTTGCTGTTTATCAATTCTGTCTTTGCCCAAGTCAGCTATTCCATCGACCAAATCAGGGTTAATGAAAAACGCATCGAGCAGCGGATTCAGGAGTTTGCCAAATTCGGAATAAATGAAAAAGGGCAGCCTTATCGGGTAGCCTACAGCCAAGGTGACATCGAGGGTAGGGCATACTTTATGGACCTGATGAAAAAGGCTGACCTTGAAGTACAAATTGATTATGCCGGCAATATCATTGGGAAAAGAGCAGGTAAAGACCCCTCCAAAAAACCCATAGCCTTTGGTTCTCACCTTGACATGGTACCCAATGGGGGGAATTATGATGGAGCGCTAGGCTCCTTTACGGCACTGGAAATCATCGAAGTGTTGAACGAACATAATATCATCACCAACCATCCCTTGGAAGTGCTGATCTTCCAAAATGAAGAAGGAGGATTGGTAGGCAGCAGGGCCATAACAGGAAATCTCAAAAAAGAAGCTTTGTCCCAAAAAAGCGCAAGTGGATTGTCCATTGAAGAAGGTATCAGGGCAATAGGTGGTGACCCTGAAAGGTTGGATGAAGTGATCAGAAAAAAAGGGGATTTAACCGCATTTCTGGAAATCCACATAGAGCAGAGTAAGGTCTTGGAAGCTCAAGGCATTGATGTGGCAATTGTAGAGGGAATCGTAGGTATTGAAGATTGGGACATCACCGTAATTGGAATGGCCAACCATGCCGGCAGCACCCCCATGAACGACAGACAGGATGCCCTGATTGCTGCCTCCAAATTGGTACTTGCCGTCAATGAAGTGGTCAACAGCTACGAGGGAGCTCAGGTAGGGAGTGTAGGAAAAATTTCAGTCCCATCAGGTGCCCCCAATATCATTCCCGGAAAAGTGGAAATGAGCTTGCAGATGCGGGACCTTTCCTCAGAAAAGATCATGAAAATGTTTGCTGATATTGAAAAACGTGCGGTACAGATCGCCAAAGAAACCAATACTGAAATAGAATTTAAAAACCTTAACCTGGGCACAACACCAACCATAGCGAGCAAGGAAATCCAGGATAAAATGATACAGGCTGCTGTATCCCTGGGAATTTCCTATATCAAAATGCAGAGCGGTGCCGGGCACGATGTACAGGAAATGGCTTTGTTAGGCCCGATCGGCCTTGTGTTTATCCCAAGCAAGGATGGAATCAGCCACAATCCCAAAGAATATTCCTCCCCTTCCCAAATGGCCAAAGGCGC
>NZ_JBGTCA010000304.1:0-13152 GCF_041749095.1 Aquiflexum sp.
CCAGATTAAAGCTGTAAAGTATCCATTCCGTGCCATTGATGGCCTTTTGGGCGTCAAAATAATTATTTAACTCCTCCATCTTATACCCAGGGCTGAACTGGGCTGAATATCGGGTTTCGTGATTTCCCACAGCATATAACACCGGTGATTTTATTTCTTTAAGGTACTCGTGCATGACCTCGAAATGTTGCTTTTCCCCTTGGTTATCTACCACATCACCCAGTACTAGACTAAAGGCTGGTTGAGGATCCAGCTTGTTGACGATTTGGACAGTATCCACATTAAAAGCATTATGGATCTTTATCCGGGTGGAAAGATTATTAGTAGTGGCCGGGTCTCCTCCCTGTGTATCGGCCAGCACTGCAATGGAAAATGCTCCTTGAGGCTCTTTTATTCCCAATTGTTGGGGAGTGGCAAAAGCTATTTCGTGGTCCAACAGGTAATTTGTGCCTACCTGGATTTCATTTGCGGCAAAATCTATCTGGGCTTCTTCGATTAGCTCCTTGAGGGTAAATGCTTTTTTGGCCCCGTTCAGGAAGAGCTTTACCTCCGTATTTTCACTGGGCTGATCTATCCAGGCCACAATGATTCGTGGATAGGCCTGATTGACCTGGAACCTGGCAAAACCGGCCTTGTCATAGGTTACATTTTGATCATCCTCAAAAAAATAATGCTTTTTTCGGTCCAGCTTGCCTTTAGATATCTCAAATTTAAACCGGGCGCTTACAGGCAGGGCGGAAGATTGGGCCCTGAGTTCAAAACGAAGCATTACCTGATTATCCTTTGTTAAAATATCATCAAGATTTTTGGGTTCAGGGTAAATATAATTTTTTATGTTTTCTCTGCCGGATTTATTTATCATTCCTCCTGGAGTCATCATAAATACAGAGCTGGCCGAACTGACTTTTTGGATAAAAGATCTTCTTTTCATAGTTAATTCAATAATTACAATTTCCCAAGTACGTGGTAATAGATGTCCAAACTGGTTCCTTCAGAAAGACCGGTACAAAAATCAAACTATAGCCTATCAGTATAAACATAATTATGAAATATTCACCCACAGCGAATAATATAAGATTTTGCACTGTCAATCTACTTCTTTATAGGTATTGAGATCTATTTGTTTAACACAGGAGGGTTTTTGGCTAGCATCCAGTCACTAAGGGCCTTCTTTCTTACGCTGGCCTGTGCTTGGGTAGCCTCACTGTCATTGGCATTCGTTTTCAATATTAGTGGCCCTGACTCATTGAGGTAGGTCAGAAGCTGGGGCAAATCATAACTTTGCAAAGCCCCGGCAACAGTAAAATCAATATCTTCGGGGTTGTAGTCCGGATTTTCCACGATTGAGCGGAAGCTCGGCATGGGATCTATTAAAGCAATTCTTTCAATAGATGGATTAAAGTTTGCGGCATGTAACAAAACTGACGACATCTGTTCTTTGGCCAGTCCGTAAACATGATCAGCTCCGGCATCCTCTTTTAGTATTTTGACAAGCCTGCTGACATCTCCTGCCTGAATGCCTACAATACTTCTACCAATCAGCAGGCTGCCAAACCACAAGGTATAGGTCTGACCCTCATATTCGGATTGCCCCACAAAATCCCCGCGTCGCATTTCACCGATATTTACAAGGTCGGGAGCCAGGACGAGCGCACCGGAAAGTACAAGCTCCTCCATTTGATCCCCTTTACCGGCATCGGTTTTTTTTCCGTAAGGATCCAGGTAAAGCACCGCTTTTCCGTTAGGACGATCGGGTTTCATCAGCAAGAAAGGAAAATAATAATCCCCTTCCCCTTTCGCCAGGTATTTTTCCACTATATATCCCTCGCGCTGAAACCAGCCTGTCAGCATGGTGGCTGCCTTTTCTGTCGGGGCTTTATAGCCGGACAATTCCCTGGCCTTATTTCGCGTTTCTTCCTCCGACAAACTGATATTCCGTAAGCTTTCTTTATTGAGATCAAAAATTCTTTTACTCGGATAGGAGGTCAAAATTTGTCCGCTAGCACTTACCTGTAAATCTTCTTTGCTCAATACTTCCATCGGCTCATCAGCCGGAGAGCCGGGTGAGTTCAGGTGCTGTTGGAAAAAAGCGTACATAGCCTCCCTGTTTTTTGGTGTAGAGGCATGGGCAGCATCATCTTCTACCATCTGGAAGTTTTCGGGCTTGCCCAAGGCCTGGTAGGTGCGGGTCAGCTCTGCGGCGGTTTCCCTGGCTCCCTGTATATTGAAAATGTCCCTGCTAGTCGTGATCATTAAACTAGGCTTTGGAGCCCTCACCAATAATAAATCGGGATGGTCCAATCCCTTGGCAATACCATGTAAAAAGTTTTGTTCAGCATCTTGGGGACCATGAGTCAGTAAAAGTCTTTTGAAGTTGGTGATGTAATTTTCCACTGCAGATGCGTAGATCCGCTCATCAAAAGCAGCAATATAAGAAGCCTGTGTTCCGCCTCCTGACCTACCGGTGATGCCAATTCTTTTTGGGTCCACCTCCGGTCGGCTGAGCAAATAGTCCACGGCCCTTATGCCATCCCAAATCATGTGTCTGGCATGGCTGGTAGCTGAGATAAATCCCTGCGCACCGGGGTAAATGTGTTGTTTGGTAGCTGCATTTCCGAAACTGGAGAGATTGGTGCGGGGATCGAAATATTCAAGCCGCTCTCCCTGGCCTACGGGATCAAAGGCCAAAACGATAAACCCTTTTTTCACCAGGTTTAAGATCACCTGTTGGTAAGTGGCGCTTCGGTAAGATTCCAAGGTATGGCCGCTGCAATAGATAATTGCCGGGCTTTTGGAATTAAGGTTATCAGGAATAAAAAGGGTGGAAGAAACATAGAATTCAGGCTGGGACTGAAATACAATGTGTTCCATGCGAAAGCCTTCTTTTTGGATACTGCGTGTAATTTCAGGATTTAAGGGGTTCTTTGAAGGAAATGGCCCTACTACCTCCATAAGTTTTTCCTTGCTCCATTGCTGACGTTTGTTCCAGTCTTTTTTACTTTGAATTGCTGCAATTTCCTTTTCTCTTTCCCCAAGCATCTCTAAGGCCTGTTGAGTGATGAGCTTGTAAAGTGCGTTGTGTCCATCCGTAAAATTCACCCATCGTGGTTTGATCACATCAAGGTCATCCTGGGCCAGAAGAATTCCCGGTGTATAAAGGAGCAAAAGAAGTGAAAACAGATAGGCAATTTTCATATTGGGTTTGAAAATTAAAATTCAACATATATAATTAACTAGTGTAGAAACCTTTAGTAAAGCCTCTACACTAGTAAATCTACAATTTAGAAAGTCGAATTAAGGAGATTAATTCCCTTAATTATACTGCATAGGGACTTTTGCATCTTTGGGGATTTTTTTACCCTCCCAATAAGGTTCTCCATCAATCATTTCAATCAACCTGGTTTTATTACCGGGTGCGGGGTCGGCACTATCGGGTAAATATTCCGCTAGTTTTTCCATCACAGGTGCATACCCATCAATGATAGCCAGATTATGCCATTCATGTTGATCCTCCTTTCGGTTGTAAAGTTCCCGTGAACCATCTGCATATTGGATAAAACGCCATTCTTCTGTCACCACCACATGGTTTCCGGGGCCATGGCTGCAAATCGCCGGGGCAGACCTTTTATATTCGGTATCTTCCAAAATAGGCATCAGTGAGTGCCCATCAATCCCTTGCTTTGGTGACAGTCCTGCCAAATCCGTAAGTGTCGGAAAAAGATCCAAAAGTTCCACCGGTGCATCACTTTCCTTTCCTTTTTCCCGGATCCCGGGACCTGCAAATATATAGGGCACCCTGGTGGATTCATGCCAGAGGGTATTTTTTCCACTGATATCTTTGGTACCCAAATGATAGCCATGATCGGATAAAAGCACCACAACGGTATTTTCGGCCAATCCTTCTTTGTCAAGGGTATCCAGCAACCTGCCTACCAGCATATCCACAAAGCTTATACTGGCAAGATAAGCCCTCACCTTAGGTTTCCACTGATGGTTCATCTGCAGCCATGCCAACCTTGGTTCCGGTAGGTTCCAATGCAGGTACCAAGCAAATTCCGGAATGTCATCCCGGTCATCCGCCCTGGTTTCGGGAAGAAGAATCTCATCTTCCGGATATAGATCAAACCACTTCTGGGTAGCATATAAAGGCACGTGGGGATGGCGGAATCCAACCGATAGAAAAAATGGTTTATCGCCTGGCACGTCTTTTAACTGCCCGATTGCCCAATCGGCAACTTTCCAGTCATCCTGCTGGGAATCCTCGTCCGGAAATACGCCCCAGTCCACCAAAGGGTGGCCGGTATTTGGGACAAAAGGCTCCTCAGGTCGAGGAAAAAAACCTCCATGAAAACCCCATTTAGTAAATTCGGGGCCATCTCTTTGGTCTTCTTTGGGTGGAAAGGCATCATGATAGGTTTTTCCCGTGGTCATGGTTACATATCCGTTTTGCTCAAAATATTGGGGTAGAGTGACCAGATTTTTATACGGCTCCAGATCCCGGAACCACGGTCCCAGCCCATAAATTCCGGTAGTAGTGGGCCTTAATCCTGTCAGGATACTGGTACGGGAAGGGTTGCATAAAGGTGATTGTACGTGGGCATTGGTAAAAGCCACCCCTTTTGCTGCCAGCAGATCCATATTCGGGGTTTTTACTTTGGGATGTCCACCCAGATAACCCACCCAATCATTGAGGTCATCAATGGTGATCAGCAGAATGTTGGGTTTTTCCTCTTGGGCTAAAACCGGATTTATAAAGCAGGTGAGCACAAAAGCAACTAAAATTGTCAATTCGTAAAATGGGTTTATTTGTTTCATTACTTCTAATATTTTTTTATCCCAGAATTACCTTCAAAGTCTCATTCTCATTTTTGGCTATCCTGATTCCCGGAAAGCGTTTTTCCTTTCCTGTGGCTGCATCCTGTATGTTAAGCGTGTATTTTCCTTTTTCATAAACCTTGGGACGAAAACTTTTCCATCTTACCCTTAGAGAATATTCTATTTCACCACTTTGGTCATTGATCAACTGCACCACAGGATTTTGTATTCCTGACAAATCCAATATGGGAAGAAACCCAACGGCTTTTCTTCCATAATTATCAGCTTGGGATATCGTTATTGGCCAGCCTTGGTATTGGCCGGATGGGTTTTTATCAGGGTCTATAAACCTGGGCCAACATTCCAGTTTCATGGTTCTTTCATTTTTGTCAAAAGTTACCATGGCATAGCCGGTAGCCCTGTCATAGATAAGCGCGGGTTTTTGACCTGTTTTATGGGGATTGGCCGCGGCGTGTACCGTTATTTTATTACCAAAGCCATCATGGAAATTTCCGGTATATGGAGCTTTACCTTCCAAAGGTTGATGGTCGGAATTCAAAGGGGGCCACCAGCGACGTGGCCACACGTTATTCAAAGCCGGCCCGGCAAAAGCAAATCCTGCATCGCCGAATTCTTCCACACCATATTGGACCACTGTTCCCAAATGCTGATCCCCTGCCAAATGCAGGGCGAATCCCTTTCTAATAACCCTTAATGCTTCATCTCTGCACTTTTGAGGCCAACCATTGGAATCCATATCTACAGTTGGCGCATCTCCGTGCACATATTCCCCGGGGTTGGGAATGGGAAGTTTCGGTACGATGTCATCGAGAATGCTGCCCTTTGGCAGGGTGGCCACTGTACAGAAATTGGTTTGGGACAGTACCGCTTTCATCTCCGCATCCTTGCTCCAGTCCGTAACCCATTGTTCCAAAAACTTCATTTGTCTATCCCCGAGAAGTTCTGCATCGATGTCATAATGGGCCTTAATATCAAATTCGGGATTCTGTATAAAACCGTTTAAAACTTTTGCTTCTTCTGGAAGCATATTTTTCGGTGCCGTTTTGAATTTTCGGTCCTCCAATATGGCAAAGCTGATCCCACCATACACCCAGTCGGTATAATAAGTTGTGATTCCCTGTTTTACAGGTGTCGGATCAAATGGCCCGGGCAAATGGCCCGTCTGGGTCAGTTGCACCATATTCACCCATTCCGGAGGCATCTTGTATCCACCCTGATCCTGGGCCACGAACCCCCAGCCTTCTTCGGTCGGGGCTTTTTTGCCGGATTCACCCCATACATTGCCATGATATACATCATGGTCATCGGGAATAAAAGCAGCAGGGATATTTCTGAATATCTCCCTGTAAGACCAGCCAAACATGTACCATTTCCTTAAATAGTCCAGGCTGGATTTTTCCAAAGGGGAAATTTGAATACCAAACCCCCCGGTGCCTTCGTAAAACTGATCTCCCAGAAATACCGCAAGATCGGGTCTGTGTTTCAGCGAATGAACACTTACTTCTGTATCGGGAAATCCATAATCTGCATTGCAACTGAAAACCGCCAACTTGACTTTATCTGTTTTGGGCTCTTCCGCGATGGAACCTTCATAATAATATTCATAGATCCCGTCTTTGAGGGGCAGTTCAAGTTTGACCCGATAGGGTACTTTTTCCTCAGCATTATAATTGTCCACTTTAAATTGGACCACCCTTCCCAATGGGTCCGGACTGCCTTCCTGTATATTGACCCAACCGGTCCCTTTGGCAATCTGTAAACTTACTTTTAGGTTATTGATTTTTTCAACGGGGGCCAGTTGCGCTCCCATTTTCAAAATCCCATCATGTAGGGTATAATGTACAAAACAGATTGGCCCGAATACCTGATCCCTGCTTTGACGGATTTTAGCACCACTGAGCACCCACTTGGAAAAGGCCACAGCAGGTGTATCACCACCATCCGTTTTATCAGGAAAATGGGAAACCATGGCTATATTTCCAGTGAGGTCCTGATTGGAAATATTTCCCAGGCTTATGGAGGAGACGACTTTGTCATTGTCCAGCTCAAAAAGGCGCAGGTGTAATTCATATTTATTATCAAAGATCTCAGCATCAAGCTGTAGGATATATGGTCCGGACAGGGGTATTTTACTTTCACTTGTTTCTTCTCCTATAAAAAGTTGACCGGCACCATTGATGCCACAATCAATGCCTTCCCCAAAAACAGCCGCTGACCTGTAATCAGAAAATTTCCCCTTGGCTCCAAGTCTGAAACCGGTATAAGCTTCCTGATTTCCCAGAGCATCTTTGTTCAGCCATTCCAAAGTAACCTTGGATTGAAAATTTCCCGCTTTTTCATCAATTTGATGTGTCAGGCTATGAAGGGTCCTGTTTTCTTCACTGACGACACATACCGCTTTACCATTCCTGATTTCCCAATCCTGAAGCCTGTTGCCCCAATATTCAGGACCTATCCAAAGCATATCCGGCCAATTGTGCCAGTTGCTTTCATATTGAGATGCTTTAAGATCGGAGATAATTCCTTCAATTACAGGTTTTGTTTCCTGTGATTTTCCAAAAAGAAATTGAGGGGTAACGGTTGTGAGGGCGATCGCTTTTACGGCATGTCTTCTTTTCATAGTTAATTTTGCTATCGAAATTTTAAGCTGATTTTTACCTCAAAGGCACACTCCACCTAATCTACAGCCATCAATCGGTTTTAAAATCGATAATTTTCCCCACATCATTTTTCCAGTTGGTTTTCCACCGGCACCAAGGAGGCTTTGTGCTTTGCCAATATTTCCCTGATTTCTGCAATCACTTGTGGGTGCTCAGCCGCAATATTGAACCTTTCACCCGGATCCACATTCACATTATACAGTAAGGGTTCCTCCAGTATTGTGGCCCCACTTTTTAAGGGTACCGGTGGATTGGTGACCGGATGGGCAGTTGGGTTGCCATATTCCACCTGAGTGATGAAATGGACTTTAAAATCTCCCTTCCGGATGGCATAAACCTGCTCGCCCCAGTAGTAGAAGACCGTCTCCCTAGCTCCCTCGCCTGTTCCCATCAGTAACGACGAAATATCATAGCCGTCATATATCCTGTCATCGGGAAGTTTGGTGCCTGAAAGAGCACAAAAAGTGGGCATTAAATCCATGGTGGTTCCCATGTCTGTCACCACTGCGGGACGGATTTTTCCAGGCCACCAGAAAATCGTGGGCACACGCATGCCCCCTTCAAAGGTTCCCCCCTTGGCACCTCTCAGCAGGCCCGCTGTTCCTCCATGGGTCTTGAAGGTATGCCAGGGGCCATTGTCCGATGTGAAAATCACCAGCGTGTTTTCGGCTATTCCTTCCCGCTTTAAAGTTTCCAGGATCTGCCCTACCGACCAGTCGATTTCCTCAATCACATCTCCGTAAATTCCGCCTACAGATACGTCTTTGAATTCTTCAGACCTGAACAAGGGTATATGGGGCAGGGAATGGGCAAGGTAAATGAAGAAGGGGCCATTATCTTTTAGACTATGGATTTTTTCGACTGCTTCTTCGGTATAGCGCTTGGTGATGGTTCTTTGGTCAGCAGGCCGTTCCACCTCTTTGTCATCCCTTAATATCGGTACATTGTAAGCCTGGTACCTTTCATTTTCGGCCAAAGTAAAATGGTCTGTTTGCTCCACCTTGTCCATGTCATTGGAATAGGGTATCCCGAAATAGCTGTCAAAGCCATGGTCGGTGGGAAGGTAGGGGGATTGGTGCCCCAAGTGCCATTTGCCCACTGCGGCGGTTTGATAACCACTCTCCTTTAAGGCTCTGGCGATGGTGACCTCTGTTTGGGGGAGGCCGCCATTGGAGTCGGGAAACAATACCCTCCTTTTGTCACTGCACATGCCTGACCTGATGGGCAACCGGCCCGTAAGCAGGCCTGCACGGCTGGGCGTACATACCGGGGCGGCCACATAAAAATTCGTCCATTTCTGTCCCTCAAAGGCCATCCTGTCCAGATTGGGCGTTTTGTAGCTGGGGTGCCCGAAAACCCCCAGATCTCCATAGCCCAAGTCATCCGCAAATATCACCATGATGTTCGGTCGATCTGCTTTCTCTTTTTCCTTGTCGGCAATGGCATGGCAAGGCAGAGTGGCCGATCCGGTTAATAGTAAAAGAATAATGGCAAGTGATTTTGGGTCAGGTATTTTCATGGATGTTTTAATTAAGATTTAGTCATTTTTTGCTCAATCTGTTCATTGACTGGAAATTTTCCTAGCTTCCCTGATATGGGATATCAACCAAGTATTTAATGCAAATTCAAGTCCTCGGGATTTTTTCTTTACTTTTCGTAAACCGAAGGATGGGGAAACTCACGCATCGGACTGTAGCGTATGTATGAGTCGAATATTTCTGTATCAGGTCCGACTATCCTGGGATCTTCTGACTTTTTCAGTTCTGCCAACAGTGCTGCTTTCAGTTCTTTTTCTACAGCAGTATGTTCAGCATTCCCTGCAAGATTTTCCAGATTATAGGGATCCTCCACGATGTTGTACAATTCAAATTCAGGACGTTTGGCATGGGTCAGGTCAAAAAATGACTTTACATTTTCGTCATCCATATTTTCGATGATAAATGATTTGGTCGGGGCAGCATCGATATCGGTATAGGCCCATTCAGAGTGATGAACACCGTTTTCGTCCAGGCCATGCATGGGATACAATTCACCATCGCTGTCCGGTTTGATACGCACGGGATCGCCGGAGGGCCAACGGTCAGGTTTCATATTCCAGATGTAGAGGTATTCTTGACTGCGTATGGCCCGTTGGGGATAGCCCCAGTTGGCATGGCGCGAGGAGGAATGGCGTTCCCTGCCTGAATAGACGTGTTTTTTTGTTGGGTCGATCAGACCCTGCTTATCTGATTTGAGAATGTGTGTGATGCTCTGTCCCGACATGGGCAACATTCCTTCCCGGGTGGTGCCGGTGAGATCCAGGATGGTGGGGGCGAAGTCTATAAAACCGATGAGGTCATCAACAATCCTGCCTCTGGGAAAGGATGTGGGATAACGTATGGCCAAGGGAACATGAACACCATATTCGTAGCTGTTGGCTTTGGCCCTGGGGAAGGCCATGCCATTATCAGAGGTTACGATGATAATGGTATTGTCCAGCTCGCCAATCTCTTCGAGGTATTCCATCATTTTCGCCAAATGCAGGTCAAACCATTCGATTTCCACAGCGTAGTCGAGCATATCTCCCCGGACGATTTCATGGTCAGGGAAGAATCCCGGCACCTGAACATCTTCCGGCTTTTTATCTGTTCGTTTCCATGAGTCCTCTTCAAATGCCCTGTGTGGTTCACTGGAACCATACCAAAAGAAGAACGGCTGGTCATCCCTTACATTTTCCATAAAATGCACAAAATTGGCGAAGTAGTTTACATCACTGATCTGGTCGGCAGGCCGTTCATCGTTTTCTGCGGTATATCGGATGTTGCTGTGATGGATACCGGCAGCATTGGTTGCTCTCCACAATGAGTCCTTTTCATCGCGGGCGTATTGGAATGGAGCAACCCCTTTGCCGGTGAGACCGGTGGCATATCCGTTGTCATCAAGCAGGTCAACAAAGGGCACGTGTTTCTTCAGCCAAGAAGAGGCGTGCTGGCCTGATTGTTCATTTTGCCAGTGGTGCCGTCCTGTAACAATGGCGCTTCTGGCAGGCGCACATCCGGGAGATCCCGCAATGCAATTGGTAAAATACACTCCTTCGGCAGCCACACGATCGAAGGCCGGGGTGTTGATAAATTTACTGCCGGCAAAGCTTGTGTGGAAAAAAGACTGGTCATCGCTTATGACAAAAAGTATGTTGGGGGGTTTGGATTCTTTTTCGTCTGGGGAACAGGCTATGGCTGCCAATAAAATCAATGAGAGGAGCACAAATTGATGGATTTTCATTTTCAAATTGTTTGAGGAGAACTATACAATATCATGTTTTATAATCGTCTAAAATTCTAACCATCCCTAAAATCTATTTACACACTTTTCGGGATAGTGTCGTCTTGACAGACTCATCATTGCTTCAATTTACCCATTCTGGCATATTTTAAAATATTAAGGTCTATATTTTAGAAATCATATTTTATACCTTCAGGTAATGATTCTATAGCTATCTTTTTCCACTCGCCCTTTATCTTTATGACAACGATATCATTGTCTTTGTCATAAAATATAGTCCCATCTTCGCTATCTTTCAATGATTTGTAATTGACATGCTTGGCATCCTCAAAATGATTCGTTTCATCGTCACCTTCAGGTTTGTCTTTCCTGATATTGTCTTTGCCAATTCGTCCAAGAGTCAAGGCATTAGATAGCTTCAATGATCCATAAAACACAGCCTCGTCCCTACTAAAAAGAAAGGAATGCTGCTTTACATCTGAACCTATTCGAAACCAATTGTAGGCTGCCGCCGAATGGTCATAAACATTTCCATAGTAATACAATTCGGCAACCGGTTTCCCTAATTCAATATGTTTGTTGACCAACATGGTAATTCTGGATTTATCATCATTGGCGTACCCTTCAAATACATGAAAACCCCAACGCTTTTTGTTTTTCTCATTATGATTGCCACGGACCTGTACCATATAAGGAGTAGCAATAATTCCATCAACCATTGTGTACATGGGAGTAACTTTAGAATCAAAGCCAAAATTATATCCACGGTCCTCCCATTTTCTCCAGGTCGAATCAATATCTGATTTTAATTCAATCCGATACTTATTTGATTCATTTGAACCTTCAACCAGACGGATGTAGTCGTTATTTTTAAATATTCTATTTCCATTTTGCGCCCATAATGGTAAACTGAAAACTGTTGTAATCAATAATATAAATATAATTTTCATTTGACCTTATATTTTTGTGAGTTAATAAAATACATTAAAATTCAAAATTGACTTTTTTTGGCTGGGGTTAATTCCGACTATAAGCCAAAAGCTAATACATTATGGCTAATGCGATAAACCACAATTAATTCCTCACCACAAACCGATATTTCCCTCCCCCAACTTCAAATACATAAGACTTTCTTGTCTTATTCACCAGTTTAATCCCATCGGGAAGATTATCGGTTTTCCCATTTCTGACCAATAGGAAATCTCCTTCAAAAACTTCAGGAGACGTTCCATCCAAAATCGGGACATGCACCAAAGCTTTTGTGTTGGCCGGAATCTCAACATTAAGAAAAACATCATTTCCGAATTTCCACCAATCACTTCCAATCCGGCCTCTTACTGACTGATAGTGACCTTTTGCCCAATTCAAATCCCCGACCATGGATGGTTTGATTACTATTTCGCTAAAAGCGACGGAACTTTCCGATTGTTGGATACCCAATATAGATTTGTGAAACCATTCGCTTATTGAACCGAACATGGGATGATTTTTGGAATCGTCATTCTCGAACGACCAGTTTTCCCAAAGGGTAGTAGCACCATTATTGATCATATAGCCATAACCCGGAAAATCTTTTTGATTCATCATCGTGAAATTGAGTTCGTCCATCCCCTGATCACTCAAGTAATTGAGCATATATTTTGTCGAAAAAATACCGGTAGATAAATGTCCTTTGTGCCTGATCAGGATCTCATCTTTTAAGACATCAATTGCTTTGGATTTCAAATTTTCGGGCAACAGATCATAATAGAGTGCAAAAACCTGGGCGGCTTGCGTATGGGTATAGACTTTACCGGATTGTTCGTTTACAAATTCCTTTATGAACGCTTTTTTGATTTCCCCTGCCAGGGACTTGTAAGTGTTTGCATCTTCAGTTTTTCCAAGCAAGTTTGCCATATCCGATAAGATTCTGGCATGATGGAAATAGAACGCAGTACTCGTGACCGGCGTGGGTCTTTCATCAATACTGACATGGTCGCCGATACCCTCTGTAATAATATGATCGGGAACATTTTTTCTATAAAATTCGACCAGATCCTTCATTGGCTGATACTGTTCTTTCACAAATTCAACATTGCCGTAATATCTATATACCTGTTCTACTACAAATGGATGTGCCAATGTCCAGCCTACAGGCCCGGTGTCTTCCACCACACCATGTAAATTGATGCCTATATCGGGTGCACATTCTGTCATGGCGCCGCTTGGAAGTGCGTCATTGGCAAAATCACGGGCTGTTTTCATATAGAATGACGACATGTCGTAATTGTACAGGTAAGTTTCACCTGCGGTAACGATATCGCCTCCATAACCAAATTTTTCCCTGGCCGGACAGTCAGATTGTATGCTGAAGACATTGCTCAGCATGGTCCATTCTGTCACTTCCTGTACCCTG
>NZ_JBGTCA010000305.1:0-9030 GCF_041749095.1 Aquiflexum sp.
CATAGTAGTAAAGGTAAAAAATAACCCTAAAAACACCGCGGGACACCCAAATCGTGACTAACAATCCAGTGTTTTCAAGGATCCTAGAGGGTCATGTCTCGTAACCGCACAAAACAGGAAAATCGTTAAGTCTAAGTGCCGCAGGTATAAAATTAATTTCAAGTCAGTGATTGATGATAAAAGAGCCGCGATTTTTTTGAGTATTGATAGTCAATAGTCAAATATCTAAAATAACATCAAAACTTTGAAACTTAAGAAGAGCGAGAATTCCTTTTCAACGAGGGATCAACATTTTCCGTTTGTCTCATTCATTTTGACCCATTTGAGGTAACCTATTGCTGTAATTGTTGCAAAAATATTTACTAGCAACGCTATTCCTAGGTACAATCTATAAAAAACTATCGGTGATACTGATCAAGGTGGTTTTGAAGTTTGTGTGTCTTCATAGTTCCTGGATAAATCTTATACACGTAGCATTTACCAAAGGAGGCTTGAAGGATGATAATCAGATTCAACTTGCAGGATTATCTTTTTATCTTCCCAAGGCCTCAAGAAATTTATCTTTATTCCTTCTGGACACAGGTACCTTGTCTCCATTAGTCATCAGAGCGAATCCCCCATCATCTTTGCTAAATTTTCTTAAATACATGGTGTTGAGGATATGAGATTGATGTGGTCTTAAAAAATCAGGATTTGGCAGTATATCTTCAAAAAAACGCAGATTGTGTGAGGCCAAGATGCGCTTTCTATCAATAAGGAAGACATGCGTGAAGTTTCCGACACTTTGAATACGCATAATCTCTTTTAATTGAATATAAACTAGACCGTCGCCCATGGATAGTGCGATACGTTGAAGGGATTTTGCAGCAGTAGCGTTGATAAGATTGTCTATTTGTGACTGAATGAATTGTTGGTTGGTATTATGTTGGGCCTTTTGAACGGCGGCGACCAATTCATCAGGATGAACTGGTTTGAGTAGATAGTCTAATGCATTGTATTTAAACGCTTTAATAGCAAAAGCGTCAAATGCAGTGCAAAAAATAACATTGAAATGTACGGGTTGTATCTTGTCCAGTAAATCGAACCCTGTACCATCTTCCATTTCCACGTCAAGGAACAAAATATCAGGCTGCTCACGCTGGAGCATCAGCACACCCTCTGCCACACTATCGGCTTCTCCGATCACTGCAGCATCAGGGAAGGATTTTTTCAACAATTTTCGAATAATATCCCTCGCAGATGGTTCGTCGTCTATAATGCCGATCCTGAGATGCATCTCTTGGTGATTTATTTACGTAAAAATAGTCATTTAATGTATCTTTGGCAAAAGTATCTTCATATTATTATCCAATACATACAAATATTAATTATTTGCATATTATGGTCCTTCCGTCTGGAAGCGCAACTTCCCGTGTGGAAGAATTTTACGGCCAGTGACGGATTACCAGGGAATGAAATATTTGAAATCTTGTCAGACCCGCAAGGGCATCTATGGTTTGTAGGAGATCAGGGAATATGCCGGTTCAACGGGTATTCCTTTGTGCGCCCGGTGGACACTAGTGCTGCAAGGGGAACCGAGGCCTTTTTACCTATCGTAGATTCCAAAGGAAGAATTTGGTTTACGCGTTTGGACGGTAGTGTGTGGAAGATTGAAAATGACACCGTAAAAAGTTGGAAATTTAATCCTGTCATTAAGCCCTATTTAGAAAAATTTAAACCAGTTGAATCATTAAGCATTTCAGAAAATGGAGATGTTTGGTTAGCGATATACGGACTTGGTTTTTTGGTTGTACAACCCAATGGCCAACATCGGATTTTACCGGAGCCATCCAAACCTTCCCTGCCTTTCTCAAATACAGGAGGTAAATTAATTTACACTTACCAGTCTGCAGGTATCACAATCAGTCCCGCCATTTCTTTTCCGGTCGTATCTCTTCAGAACACCCCATTTCCCAATATTTCGTGTTTGTTCAAACACCATCATTATCGAGGTATTTGGATGTTGCGCAATGGCGATATATGGCTGAGTTGTCAGGACTCCTCTTACATGATTCGCAACGGGAATATCCTGTGGCAAATCTCAACCACCATGTATACGCATAAATTAGTTGAAACACGTGAAGGTAAATTGTTGCATGCCTCCCATATCGTGGAGAGTCCCGGACTTCACGCTTTTGATTCACCTGAACACCTCCGAACGGGCGTGGGAATAAATTTGCTACCCGGGCAACAGGTAACCTATGTTCTTATCGACAAGGAAGGTGGCTGGTGGGCCTCTACCCTTCGCAACGGTGTGTTCTATGCAAGAAATCCCGGTGCCGTGATTTTTCATGAGACGAAAAACCTGTCATCAGAGAATATCACATGCCTCACTACAGACGGTGTCTCTACAGTTTACGCCGGAATGGGAAACGGTCACCTATTTGCGGTTGACAGTCGTACTGAAAAGGTTTTTTCATTACCTCAGCCTTCATTGAGCTCCGGCGAGGTCAAATCCCTTCATTATGATCAAGCGCATCAACGCTTATATTGTAGTGAGCTTCTCCATTTCTTTGAAAAAAATGGATGGCAACTTGTCTTAGGAGAAGATTCTCCTAAGGGTTTTATGGCCAAATCCATTAGCAAGGGATCGGATGCACACACTTTGTGGGTCAGTAGCAGCTACGGCTTCTCACGAATAGACACTAAAAAGAACAGTGGAGAGCGCATGGGTATGAAAATTCATTCCCAATTGCTAGAAAGAACCTTTGATGTTACCACTGACCCAAAGGGCAATATTTGGGTGGCTACTTTATCCGGCCTGAAACTATGGAAGGATAGCATTTACATCGAACCGCCCTGGCATCATCCCGCCCTCCGGTTTCAGCCACGGGATATTGCTATACTTCCTGATGGAGGGATGGCCATCAGCCTCTCCGGTGCAGGACTTCTGATAAGAAATCCGGATGGGGAGTTAACTCAACTCACAGAACGAGATGGCTTGAATTCCGATTTTATCACTAAATTGTATGTTAGTCCTGAAGGAGACCTCTATACGTGTTCCTATAGTGGCATCAACAGAATCAGATCTGATGGCGACAGTGGATGGAATATTTTATCCATTGATTCCAAAAAGGGCTTACCATCCAACCATGTGAAAGATATAGTCTCCTTAAATGACGAACTCTGGGTGGCCACCGATGCCGGTTTGGTGCGACTTCGCAATCTTCCCGAGCCTATTACTATGCCAGCCCCGCTACTGGAGGATTTGCTGGTAAATAACATCAGGAGGGTATATACACAAGGAATGAACCTTTCCTATGACGAAAACAATGTGCTAATAAGGTTTTATGCTCTGCATTTCCGATCAGCAGGATATATCCCCTACCGATACAGGTTGAATGGAGTGGATACGGCTTATACACATGCCACAACGAGGGAAGTCCATTATGCACGACTGTCTCCAGGTATATATGCGTTCGAGGTCCAGGCTCAAAATGAGGATGGAGAATGGGGCAAGACTTCGATCTGGTCATTCCAGATAATCCCTGCCTGGTGGGATACCGTATGGTTCAGGTTTGTAGCGATTGTGTGCCTCCTTTTGGGTACAGGTCTATTGTTTTATCTCCGATTTCAGAAACGCCATAAGGAGGCTCTTTTAAAAGAAAAAATAAGGGAAATGGAATCCGCTGCTTTGAGGGCACAGATGAATCCTCATTTTATCTTTAATTGCCTGGGCAGTATTCAGCATTTCATTTCCGAAAATGATCCCGATAGCGCCATGCGGTATCTAGCCAATTTTGCTCGACTGGTGCGTTTGGCCCTACATAGCTCCGTGGATGGTGTACACACCCTTAGGGAAGAGGTAGAAATGCTCGAACATTACCTTACCCTTGAGCAACTGAGGTTTCGCAACAAATTTACATTCGCCATAAAGGTAGATTCTGACCTTAATTCAGACGACATTTCCCTGCCCCCTTTGCTGGTGCAGCCTTTTGTAGAAAATGCCATCCTTCACGGGATGAAAAACAAAACAAAAAATGGTCGAATATCGATACACTTATTTATTAAGGATGGCTACCTGAACGTCCAAGTTTGTGACAACGGACCTGGACTCCACCCGGATGGGACTATCCCTGTTTCAAATCGAAAATCCATAGGAATGATGCTCACAGAACGCCGGCTGGCACTATTGGCAGGAAAGGCTAGCGGTTCCTCTTTTCAAATAGAGAATATCGTGGGATCGGATGGATCAGTGTTGGGAACCAAAGTGGTAGTGAAGGTATCTTTAGGGGAATTGGCTCAAAATAAATTTAAGCCATAGGAGGTGATGCATAACAGCAGTGTATTTTACCGAATATCATTAAAGATCAACCGAATATCATTTAAAAAGAAATCCTTATTTAGGAAATACCATATTTGCAGGAAAGCACATTTTTTCATTTACTTAAAAAACATTCCTAATGAAAAGTAGCTCCACTTCTTTTTTTTATAGTATTGGTTGTCTGATTCTTTTTCAGGTAGTCGTCCTCTCCACCGCCAATGCACAAGGGTGTAATTTAAAAACAGGTGTGTTAGCCTTTGCCTGTACTGAAGGTACCAGTCTCAGTTATGAGGATGGTATTGATTGTTATTCAGAGATTCGGATGATCCTGGATGCGGGTACATTTTATGAATGGACTGCCAATGCAGCCGATGGATGGATTGTGGAGCAGGTAGCGCCCAGCGAGCTATTGGTCACCCATATGAATGGCACCTTCCCTTCCGGCGATCATACCATGGTGGATTTCCTTTATTACACACCGGGTGGCGCCCCCGCGCAACTCATTCTTCTTTATCCCGATGAGTGCGTTATGGAAGGATGCGAGAACCAACACACATTACCTGGATGTGGTGAAGGTTGTATTACAGGTACTGTGTATCGGGAGTGTGCTGATGAGCCATTATCGAACCAACTTACACTGGACGGATTTCTAGTTGAACTATTCGATGAAATGGGAAATATCATCTCGGAATACACCACAGGTTCTGATGGTGCTTATTCCACATGTAATCTTCCTCCAGGCAATTATGTGGTTCGGGCGACCAGAGATCCGGGCTGGACACCAAAAGTACCTCCCACAGGCATGTATGCTGTGGAGCTTACACCGGGAATGGATCTGGTTCGCGATTTTGGCAGTTGTCCATCCTGCACATGTGATGATTTGGAAATCATCTTACAACAGGAAATAACGGAAAATGATACAGCTTTCCTTAACCTTTATCTCTACTATAGCGAATATCCTCCATGCGTGTTTCGATATGAACTCACTCTTGACTCCGGGGAAATTATCGGCATTGAACACATACCCGATGGATGGGAAGCGGAGATTATAAATCCTCAGCTAGCGGTATTACAACAATCAGAGTCATTCGATGATTGGACCACCTTTGTATTCCATAGAGGAAGGGTGGCTATTGACTATGGAATCAAGGAAAAGGGCATCAAGGCGACAGTCCGATTAATCGGTGACGGCAATCAACCTCCCGAGCCGGTTTGCATTGATTCCATCATCATCGAAGATCCCACTAAATTCAAGCAATTGACGTGCTGCCCGGAGGGATCTATCCTTGGCGCAGAACTTGTTCTAAACGGTGAATTTTTAGTAGTTCAGGCTCCTGCTTCCGATTACAGTTATTTGCCTTATCCCAATTATCCCGGAGAAATTGCCATTGTCAATCATGTTACTTCCCCTTATTGGCTCCAAATAAGTAAAAATGGAGGGCCATTCGATCACTTTCTTGCGGTGAATGGAAGCACTAACCAGGGACAGGCAGTTTGGAAACAGCAGGTGACCGGACTACTTGGTGAGAAAGATTACAACTTTTGCGGGTTGTTCAATAATTTATTCAAATCTAATCTTAATGCCGATGATCCGGTTATTGAACTGGTAATTCAAGATGACATTTCTTCTTCTAAATGGTCCTCCGGGTTAATACTCCTTCCGGAAAACCCGGATATATGGGAAAAACTTTCGGTAGCTTGGACGACTCCAGCAGTGACGTCACCATCCTACACACTCAAAATTCTTTCCCATGGTACTAATCCCTTTGGCAATGATTTTGGGGTGGACTGTATTAGCTTCAGGGAATGTATCGCCCCTCCAAAGGACACTTGCTGCAAGGACAATCAGGCATTTTGCGACGACCTGGAGGCAGGAATCGTATTCTCTGCCGATTTCTGCAAGGTCACTATGGATCTAGGCGCACTTTTACCTTGTTACGCGATTGAATGGGTGGACTGGGGGCAAGGACCTGAATATGGTCCTTGGACGCCTTCCACATTCCCTCGACCCATGCACACATTTTCAGGAAATGGCACGTATCCCATTTCCTATCTGGCCATAGCGTACAATGACTCGAATTTTATCTGTTTGGAGAAAGTGATAATGGATACGATCACTGTTCAATGTGAGCCCTGCATATGTAATGTGCCCAATATGTCCATCACGACCAACCTGGAAAGCTTCCAGATGTTCTGTTCTCCTGGAGTACCAACGCCTATGCTTCCTTGCCCGGCCAGTGAGGTGAATATTACTGGTTTTTTTGGTTGTGAAACGGCATCCGGTGCATTGTGTGATGAAACAGTTGTTAACTACCTCCTGACAGGTCCTAACGGGATTGTAGATCAGGGCGTAACAACGCCTTTCCCATCCTTGACCTATTCCGTAAGCCAGATCGGTGCTCCTGGAACATATACGCTAACAGTAAGTACACTTTGTCCCGGCCAAATAGATTCTTGTGAATGCACACTTCAATGGATTCAAGAGGATTGTGATACCTGTTACTGTGGCGGATTCACAGATATGTTCATCCGCACACCCCAAGGCGCCATGAACATAGCCATCGCTTGTGGCGATCCGCCCCTGACAATCGCCTGTCCGGATCCGGGTAAAGGATTTCATCTCACCGGTGTGTTCGACTGTATCGGAGGAGCCTGCCCGTCCGATCACCAGATTGATTGGACGTTGACACACCAGAGTTTGGGAACAACCCATACAGGTGGATTTCAGGATAATGATCCCTATTTTGGCATACATATTTTGCCGACGTACATCTCCCAGCCGGGAATATATACGCTAACGATGACAGGTTATTGTAATGGGGATACCTGCGTTTGTGAAGTGCAGTTTGTTATAGATTGTCCGGACTTATGTCCATGTGATATGGAGGATATCCTTGCATTGTCAGCCAATGTTGACAAAGGTTTTGCGGTAGCCTTGGCCAATAAATCCTGCAAGGCTTGTTTTTCACCCTTGGCAGTCAGTGATTGCGAAACCGTAGAGTGGTATGTCGGCTCCACTTCGGGTACACCAATAGGGACAAGTATTGGAGCCCAGACCTTTTGTTTTACTTTTCCCTTCTCAGGAACCTACACGATTTATATGGTCGTTACGCGGTTGAAACCGGATGGAACGCTTTGTGAGGCATTTGTCTATTCAAAGACAATTACAGTTTCCTGTATAAAATCGTGGGACTGTGCCCATTCGATATGGCCAAATCCGGGCTTCAGCGAAGGTGCCGTGGCTTGCATGACTGGTGCAGATGGCGAATCCGAAGGATGGGTTGGAGAGGGTCCTTCCTTAGCCGTGCTCGAGGGGGTCGAAGGATCTGATGATGCATGGTCGGTGTTGCTAACAGGATGCTATTTTACTTCGGATCGACTTGCTGCCATAAAACCCGTTTGCACAAGCAGAGAGGATAAGGGGACGCTTGTCTTGAGGATTAGATCTTCAACACCAAATGCATGTTGTGCAAGCTGTAGACCTCCATTACCATCAAAAATTGGCAATAAATTAATCATTACTATAGATGATGGTCAAAATGTAGGCTGTAAAGCACAAAAAGGTTGCCTTTGTATTGCTGAGATCGAAGACCTCTTCCCGATCGAGGACGATGACTGGTACGATGTGTACATTCCCTATGACTTAAGTGAGTGGGAGCCTACAGATTCCTGTGGAGATGAATCTTTGGGATCACCTGCTCGGCTGAATATTTGGATGTCTAATATGCTAAGCTCGGACCAAGGGGATGGCAATGTCAGAGATGCGGTCATCATTGACCATATTTGTATGGGAGGCACATTGGTTGGAACAGATAATCCTCCTTCATCCCTTGGATATCGTCTCTTCCCAAATCCCACTTTGGATGCATTCCGGATTGAGCTTCCGTATCCAGCAATGCCGAACACTAGCATGCATGTAATCGGGCTCACGGGTCAAATTTTACTGAATCAGCTTATACCCGAAGGCATTTTAGATCATGTTGTAAATGCCGGCTCGCTTGCACCCGGTATGTATTTCGTTGAAGTGATCCAGAATGGCAAGAGAGCAGCGGTTTTTAAGGTAGTGAAGCAATAACCCTGGCGACAGCTTTAGACGTTATCCCTCCCAGAATTTATTTTATGGGAGTGGTTCAATATGGAAAATTATTCGTTTTTAAACGTATATTACGGTAATATGCGTTTAAAAACGTTTAGACGAATTACAGGTATTTAGAACTCTTCATTTTTTTATAGTAGATCTTTATTAATGGTCATGTCTTTGTCCTGATCCACTTTTTAGAATAAATTCGCTACTGATCAAATAAGCCCCTTCTGTTACAACAATTTCACCAAGTTGAAGACCTGATAAGATTTCAATCCAGTGATTATTTTCTGCTCCTGTTTCAACCATACGTTGCTCAAATGTATTGTCGTGTGCTAATATCCACACAGTTTTCATTTTCTCTAATAGCACAGCCGATTTAGGAACTGCTATCACTTTTGCGGATGATATTTCAGGCATAACTGTAACCTGAGTTCCAGGAATGAGTTTGCCCCCTGAATTGTTCACTTTGATTTTAAGTAAGTAAATTCTAGCACCATTTTCAATTACAGGGTTGTAATAAACTATTTTGCCTTTATAAATTGCTTCAGGATTACTCTCGCTATAAACTTGAAATGATTTACTTTTTGTTATATCTACAATTTCGTTGGAATATATCTGTGCGTCTACCCAAACCTGTTTTAAA
>NZ_JBGTCA010000306.1:0-22975 GCF_041749095.1 Aquiflexum sp.
TTGAACATGCCATATATTTTGTCTGATGTAAATGGTAGAAAAGGTTCTGCAACAATCGCGAGATTTGCGGCTATATTCAGCGCAATGTTCAGTATAGTGCCTGTTCTTTCTTTGTCCTCTTTGATTGTTTTCCAGGGTTCAGTTTCAGCCAGATATTTATTGCCTGTTCTTGCAAAGTCCATCACTATCGACAAAGCTTCCCGAAACCTATACCGCTCAATAGAAGCGGCAATCTTCTCCGGAAACTCCCTGATATTCTCTAAAGCATCCCTATCCAAATCATTGATTTCTCCCAAGGCAGGCACTTTACCCTCAAAGAACTTGTGGGTAAGTACCACAGCCCTGTTCACAAAATTTCCGAATATGGCAACCAGTTCTGAATTATTTCTGGACTGAAAATCTTTCCAGGTAAAATCATTGTCTTTTGTTTCGGGAGCATTTGCAGTGAGCACATACCTCAACACATCCTGTTTATCAGGAAACTCCACCAAATATTCATGCAACCAAACTGCCCAGTTTCTTGAAGTGGAAATCTTGTCTCCCTCAAGGTTCAAAAATTCATTGGCGGGCACATTATCCGGTAAAATATATTCTCCGTGGGTTTTCAGAATTGCAGGGAAAATAATACAGTGAAATACAATGTTATCCTTTCCGATGAAATGAACCAGTTTGGTATCCTTGGATTTCCAATATGGTTCCCAATCAATTCCTTTTTCTGCTGCCCATTCTTTTGTGGAAGAAATATAGCCTATCGGTGCATCAAACCAGACATAAAGGACTTTTCCTTCAGCACCTTCCACAGGTACCGGAATTCCCCAATCCATATCCCTTGTCATGGATCTTGCCTGCAACCCATCCCCTGCTTCCAACCAAGAGCGACATTGTCCAAGAACATTGTTTTTCCAGTCGTTTTGATGCTCTACCAATATCCAGTTTTTCAGAAATTCCGTGTATCGGGCGAGATCCAAAAACCAATGCTTGGTTTCCTTCAGTACAGGTGTATTTCCACTGAGTTTTGATTTGGGATTGATCAGGTCTGTCGGGCTCAAAGATGAACCGCATTTCTCACATTGATCACCGTAGGCATTTTCATTTCCACATTTTGGACAAGTACCTTCTATATACCTGTCGGCCAAAAACTGTCCCGCCTCTTCGTCATAATACTGTTCTGTGGACTGTTCCAGAAACTCCCCTTTTTCATAAAGATTCCTAAAAAAATCGGAGGCCGTTTCGTGGTGGATTTTAGCAGAGGTCCTGGAATAATGGTCAAAACTGATCCCAAACTCCAGGAAACTTTTCTTCATCTGTTCATGGTATCTGTCCACCACTTCCTGGGGAGTGACACCTTCTTTTTTGGCTTTGATAGTAATGGCAACACCATGTTCGTCAGACCCGCAGACATAGGCCACTTCTTTGCCCAATGATCTCAGGTAGCGGACATAAATATCAGATGGAATATAACATCCTGCCAAATGCCCTATATGTAACGGGCCATTGGCATAAGGTAAAGCGGCGGTAATGGTATATCTGTTGAACTTGCTGTTTTCCATAGGACGCAAATATAGAAATTAGATTGTTAGGGTGATTTGAATTAAATGTCAAATTTGACGGAGTTCTCTTTGGGCTTCCTCAGTAAGTATTCCGGAATAAATAATCTGTATGGCCTGATCATAAATCTGGGCAGGACTGAGATTAAAACCCGCCCTCATTTCGTCCGGAAACTGGCTTAAAAATTTATTGTCTATCAAATTCTGTATGGCTGATGTATATACAAAGACTACAAAGGCAACATTGGTATTTGGAAGGACATAGCCTTTTTTGATCCCTTCCTGGATCAGTTTCTGAAACCTGAGGTATCCTGATTCTCTGATATAATCCAATAATTCTTTCCAAATTTCGGGAGCAAATTCGTTTAGCTCATCTAATATTTTTGGATTGATGGGGGCGATATCCTTTGCTACGTCGGTCAGGAGGGATTTCAATTTTACCGTATATGGAATCATTTCATTGTCTAGGAGGGCATTGACTTTGATGGAAAGCTTGTTGGTAAGCATGTCAAATGCAGCGCCCAGAAGTTCCAATTTCCCGGGAAAATATTTGTATAAAGTCTTTTTGCTGATACCCAGTTCCTGGGCGATTTCATCCATAGTTGTATTCTTATAACCTTTTTCAATAAAAAAATTGTAGGCTACTTGTAGGATTTTGGCTTCTATTTCAGACTTTTTACTCATCGTACAGAATATCCTCACAAATATAGGGATTCCCATTCACTTAAACCCAATTACATAAAATCCCAAGCTACTTGAAGTATTGCTTTGTGTTTCTACCTACAAAAGTTAATTTTGGTCACCATTTATTTGTATTTCCCAAATCACAATATGATAACACCAATAGAGGCTCAGGCACGGATAGCTGATCTCAGTAAGCAGATCAATTACCACAACTTCCTTTACTATCAGGAAGACCGTACTGAAATATCTGATTTTGAGTTTGACAAGCTATTGGAAGAACTTATCCAATTGGAAAGACAATTCCCCGAGTACCTTGAGCCCGACAGTCCCAGTCAAAGAGTGGGCGGCGCCATCACCAAAGAATTTGAGACTGCAGAGCATCAATCACGGATGCTATCATTGGGCAACACCTACTCCGAGGAAGAACTGTTGGCTTTTGATGAAAGGGTGGCAAAAGGACTTGAGCATAGAAATTATGAGTATTTCTGCGAACTTAAATTTGATGGTGTGGCCATTTCATTGGTGTATGAAAATGGAAAACTTATCGGGGCCGTCACCCGGGGAGATGGCACAAGAGGTGATGTGGTCACTGAAAATATCAAAACGATCAGAAATATCCCTTTAAGAATTCATGGGGAAAATATTCCTGAAAAATTCGAAGTGAGGGGTGAAATATTCCTTCCCCTGCGGGAATTCAATAAAATCAATCAGGAACGGGAAGAAAATGGAGATACCCTACTCGCCAATCCTCGGAATGCCGCATCAGGAACAGTTAAAATGCAGGACAGCAGCATTGTGGCCAAAAGAAGGCTCAATTGTTACTTCTACCAACTTATAGGAAGTGAACTTTCTGTCAACAGTCATGATGAAGCCATTCATTTGATTGAAAAATGGGGATTCAATGTTTCCCCAACTTATGCCAAATGTGAAAGCATCCGGGAGGTGCTCTCTTATATCGAAGATTGGAAAGAAAAAAGATTTGACCTGCCTTTGGAAACGGATGGGGTGGTATTGAAAATCAATAATTATGACCAAAGGGAGGAACTTGGCTTTACTGCCAAAATCCCAAAATGGGCCATTGCCTACAAATACAAAGCAGAAAGTGTTGAAAGCCAACTCTTGTCCATTACATATCAGGTAGGGCGAACCGGTGCCATCACTCCCGTTGCTAACTTATCCCCTGTTCACTTGGCAGGTACTACCGTCAAAAGGGCCTCTCTTCACAATGCCAATGAAATCGAAAGACTGGAACTACATGAAGGAGATACCGTCTTTGTGGAAAAAGGAGGTGAAATCATACCGAAAATCACCGCTGTTTCAACTACCAAAAGAAAAGTAGGTGCCAAACCCATTCAATATATCGACCACTGTCCCGAGTGCAGTACTCCCTTGGAAAGAAATGAAGGTGAAGCAAAACATTTTTGTCCTAATGCAGCCAATTGTCCTCCGCAGATTTTGGGAAGGATTGAGCATTTTGTACATAAAAGAGCCATGGATATAGATTCAATGGGGACAGAAAGAATAAGGACCCTTATTGACCAAAGATATATTGAAAATCCGGCAGATATTTATGACTTAGAGGAAATCCAGGACCAATTGTTGGGACTGGAAATGAGTCAGGATCAATACCAAAAAACCGATGATGGCATTCTGTACATTTCACTGACCAAATCATTCTTTGCATTGACTGAAGGAATATCCCTCACTGCCATACAGAAATTCTGTGAAGGACAGATGGAAATTCCTCTGGAAAAAATACTGGAAAACTTCAAATCTTTTATCCGGACTTCCAATAAAAAAGTTGCACAGAATATCGCAACCATTGCCAAACTAGAGAAGGTACTGCAAAGTTCAGGCATTCCGAAACTGGAAGATTACCTACCTGTTTCTGTCGTACTGTACCTTTTGGTGGGCAATCAAGCAAACTTGGAGGAATTAAAAGCTGCTGCACAGCATGAAGGAACTGTGCATGGAATCATGTTGAAAATGAAACTGAACCTGACAGGAGAACAGGAGGAAAGGATTAAAAAACTGAAAGCCAACACATTTCAGGAAGGAGTCATCTCAAATATGATTGAAGGAATCAATGCATCCAAGTCCCAATCATTTGAGAAGGTTATTTTTGCCCTAGGTATCAGAAATATAGGTGAAAATACGGCACAGATTCTGGCCAAACATTTCAAAACCATTGATGCCCTTTCCAATGCCTGTTCCGAAGATTTACTTGCTGTCAATGGTGTGGGTGAAACCTTGGTCAACAGTATTCAGGATTATTTCTCTGAAAAAGCAAATTTAGTAATGATACAAAGACTGAGGGAAAAGGGCTTGAACTTTAAAGTAACAGAAACAGAGAAAGAATTGCTTGGCAATAGTCTTCAGGGAATGAAAATATTGGCCTCAGGAAAACTGAATCATTTCAAACGAGATGAAATCATTGATTTTATTGAAGCAAATGGCGGGCAATACCTGAAGGCTGTATCAAAGGGATTGGATTTTATAATTGAAGGAGAAGATATGGGACCAAGTAAAAAAGAGAAAGCCCAAAAATTAGGTATTAAGATGATCTCAGAGGAAGAGTTTCTGAGTATGGTCGGTAAAACCATAGAGACATGAAATTTATCAAAAACCTGTTTATAAACTTTCAGCTCAAAAATTCTTTGAAAAGGAAGAGAGGCTATGATGTCAAAGTTCCGGCAAATCCCAAATGCGTTGGGATACTTGCTGAAAATGAAGATGAATTTGTTGTGACCAAAGAGTTTATCAGAAGTCTTTGGGGATATCAGGTAAGAATTATTGGATTTTATTACCATGAGCAAAATCAGGAAACAGAATCAATTTCACATAAACATTTTTCACTGACAGGACTTCCAGGCGATTATTGCAATGGGTTTTTGGATGAAAAATTGGATTTTATTTTGGTGCCTTCTTTATCCCTTAATCCATATTTGCGTTATTTGCTACTCAATAACCGAAGCAGGTTCAAAATGGGCTTTCTTTCAGATGAAAACAAAACCTACCTTGACTTCATGATCAAAATGGAAGGCAATGGTCTGAATGAAAACCTGATCAATTTGATGGCCTATTTTGAAAAACTAAAACAAGCATGTTGAAACTACACGGAACAGGGGTTGCATTGATTACTCCTTTCAATGAGAATAGCAGTATAGATTTCCCTGGATTGGAGAAATTAATTGACCACGTCATCACCGGTGGCGTGGATTATTTGGTCGTATCGGGCACAACCGCTGAAAGCGCCACTTTATCGAAAACAGAAAAAAAAGAAGTTCTTGAAGCTTGTATCAAATTCAATGCAGGAAGATTGCCGATTGTACTTGGAATAGGTGGAAACAATACCCAAGCAATCTTAGATGAAATAGATGACACTGATTTTTCCCAAATTGATGCTATTCTTTCCGTAAGCCCCTATTACAACAAACCGACCCAACCTGGAATCATAGCTCATTATACATCTATTGCAGATCATTGTCCTGTTCCCGTCATTCTATACAATGTACCGGGAAGAACAATGTCCAATGTCACATTCCAGACCACCGTTCAGCTGTCCCAACATCCCAATATCATCGGCATGAAAGAGGCAAGTGGGGACCTTTCCCAATGTATGAGGATTGCAGCACGGATGCCGGATGATTTCCTGTTGATTTCTGGAGATGATATTTTGACACCTTCGATGCGGGTCATTGGTGGGGCTGGCGTAATTTCAGTTTTGGCCAACGCCTATCCTGAAATCTTCAAAACCATCTGCCATGGTAGCTTAGAGGAAGCAAAACTTGCTGCCTTTAGACTTTTGGACATTAATCCTTTAATGTATGAGGAAAGCAATCCTGTAGGTTTGAAATGTCTGATGAAAGAATTGGGAATCTGTGGGGATACGGTAAGATTGCCCCTAGTGCCCGCATCCGAAAGTTTAAAGGAAAGAATCAAACAATTATTATTATAAGCGGGAACCTTCCAGAATCTGAATAATACAAACTAATCCAAGACTGGTTTATAATTAGCAGCATTCTTCGGTCTTCCGTCTCCCGTCTCCAGTCTTCCACCATGCAATCAGCCATCTCCCTTTTAGAACTCAATCAATTGGTCAAAATGACATTGGAGACCCAATTGGAACCGACCTATTGGGTAGTGGCTGAGATAGGCGAACTCAAACAGGCCGGTCAGGGCCATGCTTATTTGGATTTGGTCGAAAAACAAGGGAATACCATTTTGGCTAAAATGAGGGCCAATATTTGGTCTTACTCCTACCGTGGGATTTCAGGCAGATTTCAGGCTGTCACAGGCCAAAGTCTTAAATCCGGAATGAAAGTCCTGGCACAGGTCACGGTAACTTTTCATGAAATCTACAGCATCAGTCTGAACGTCAAGGACATTGACCCGAATTTTACCTTGGGCGAAAGGGCGAAAATAAGGCAGGAGGTAATTGAAAGGTTGGGACGTGAAGGAATGATGGATCTGAATAAAAGACTTTTGCTTCCGATGGTACCCCAAAACATCGCCGTAATAAGTTCTGCCTCTGCTGCCGGTTACGGTGATTTTATAAATCAGCTGGAGAACAACCGCTTTGGATATAAAGTAGTCAGCAAATTATATCAAGCCACCTTACAGGGTTCGGAGGCAGTCAACACACTGCTCCATGCTTTCAAAAATGTCTTTATGGATCATCCTAAAGATAAATTTGACGCCTTAGTGCTGATCCGGGGCGGAGGTGCACAATTGGACCTGGACTGTTTTGATGATTATTCTTTGGCCCTTGAGATCGCCAAAAGTCATATCCCTGTTATTACAGGTATAGGTCATGAACGGGACGAGACCATCGCAGACATGGTTGCACATACCAAAATGAAAACGCCAACTGCTGTAGCTGAATTTATTCTCTCCGGATTCAGGGAATTTGAGGAAAGATTGCATGACCTGTTAAAAATCCTGAATAGGAACTGCTCACAGCAATTGAACTGGGAAGATAGAAGATTATTGGATCTGGAAAATCGATTGAAAATTCAGACCAGGAATATATTAAGCCGAGAGTCTGAAAAGTTGACCGGCAAATTACGCCAAGTCAGAATATCATCAGCCGGACTTTTGAAATTGGAACAGGTCAAAGTTGCCAACATGAATCTCAGTCTTCAAAAAACTTTGAAATCGCAGATTGAGCAACAATCCAGAAAACTTGAACAACTGGAAAAAGACATCCAAAAATCGGATCCCAATACATTTTTCCAAAAAGGATATACACGGACGGAAATTAATGGATTACCCCTTCATAAACTGGCACCCGAGAAAGGACAGGAAATCAGGACTTATCTTCTGGATAAAACCATAAAAAGTATCATCAACGAAATTGAAGAACATGGAAAATAAAATTATCGGTTACGACAAAGCTGTTGCGAGAATTGAGGAAATCGTAAATCTTCTTGAAAGTGGAGAAAAAGGAATGGACGAACTTTCTGACCTGGTCAAAGAAGCTACGACTTTGGTGAAGATTTGTAAAAACAAGTTAAGAACCACAGAAAGTGAGATCTCCAAGGCATTGGAGGATAATGAGGAAAACCATTGATATTTGGAATATTTTTTTAATTTTAAGCATCTATCTCTAAGTTCAGACCAAGGATTGGCAGGTGCTGCATTTTTGGTTTGATGTACTACAATTTTCCGCAAAAATGAAAATTTCAGCTTTAACACCATTGTTTGCCTTTTTTATAGGCTGTTTATTTTTTTCAACATTTTGTCAGGCCCAAAGCTTTTATCGTGATGGAAATTTAAGGACAAATTCAATCTTGGTCGGTGCGGGTCCTTCTTTTATGTATGCCGACAATGGAGGTATATTCAATGAGAGTAATTTCAACTGGAATCCGGCCATTTCATTGGCTTTCAATAAAAAAGTGCATAACAGAATTGCCCTCCAAGTTACTGGTGGTGTGCAGTTTGTCCAAAGTGGTGGTAGATTCAGAGACTACGCCATGAAAAGCTGGGAAGAAGCAGGAGGTGCATTTAGGTTTAAAGGTCAGGCGTACTTTGCAGATTTGATGCCTATTTTCTATGTGATCCCTTATGACAACCATATGAACAGGGGCAGGTTCAATACCTATTTCGGTTCAGGTATCGGTGTTGTCCATGTCAATAGAAAAGAGGCTTTTTCTTTTGACCCGGCAGCACCGGAGTTTTCTGCCCAGGCCACTACTCCCTATATTCCGGTTCTTGTAGGATTTAGCTATAGTTTGGATCAGTTCTCCGATCTTTCATTGGAAATCAAAGGACTGTTCACTTTTTCAGATAAACTTGATGGCAACGTTGGTTACAACCTATTCAACGACCACCTATTCCAAACCCAGATTGTTTACAAAAGGCTATTGAGAAGTTCATATTGACAAGTAGGTTACTCTTACATTTCAAATTAAATGTTAAAGAAAGAAACCTGCCAGGTTTGTGTTGTGGATAGCCTCAGATTAACAGTTTAAAGGGTGAAAAACCTGGCAGGTTTAAGCCCATTCCCAAACATGACAAAGTAGGATAATTTTTTTTCCAATTTTGTCGCATTTTTATAGTCAGTCACGTCCTATAGAAAACTGACCAATTATTAATTCAAAAAAACAAAACCACTATGAAATTCAGAACTTCATTTTACATGATTTTGCTCTTACTTATTTCAATGTCCTGCAGAGAGGATGGACTGGACATTGAAACCAATGTATTTACCCTTAACTCATTGGGATTGGTAAATACCACTGTCAATCAATTGGTACTCAAAGACAACCGGTTGTACGCCATGACCACCAAAGGTATTTATGTCAAAAACATCAATGAGCAGGGGAACTTCCGATTGTTGGGCTTTGAAGGTGAGAATATAGAAGATGCCGTGATTTTTTCGGAAAATGATATCTTAGTTTCATTTAGGGATATTGTGTTTTTTTCCGAAAAAGAACCCGCACTGTACCGGACATTAAATGGAGGAGAGTCCTGGGCGAAATTAGAAACCAATTTTGGAGGCGGTGAATTTCCAGAGGCCATTCATGATTTTGAAGTACATCCTACCAATCCAAACCTGATCTATGCAACGGGTAATCAGGTCATTGCCAAATCATCGGATTTCGGGGTCACTTGGGAACCTGTTTGGGGAGACTGGCAGATTTTTGCAAACCGGATGCGGGTATTTGTCAATCCCTTCGCCCCTAATGAAATATGGGCGGGTGGACAAGGGGCCATTGAAAACGGGTTTTTGGTCTATATCAAAGGAGAAGAAGAACAAAATCAATGGAATGGTCTGGTTCCCAACCCCACAGTTGTCAAAAAAGTGGTTTTTGACAATCAATCTCCCCAGGGCATTTACGTAGGCTGGGAAGGAGAACTTGCCAAGACCACTGATAAGGGGGCAACTTGGCAGACCCTATTTGACCGCCACGAGGAAGCCCACTTTTTTATGGGTATAGGAATAAGCCAAAATGACCCGAATCTTGTATTCACAGGCAAATGGATCAAAATCGAAGACCCTCAACCTCTTGAACTGTACTACAGTCAGGACAAAGGCAGTACCTGGAAAACCAAGAATTTTCCCGGCGTAGAATTCGGAGGCGTCTATGATCTAATTGTCAAAAGTGAATCCGGTAGGGAGCGGATTTTTGTCGGTCTGGACAAAGGAGGCGTTTATGAAATTATCATGAGCAGGTAAATAGCAACTTAGAACCGCAACTTGAAAATTATGAACCGATAAGGATTATCCTCCAAAAATGTAAAAGATCCTAAAGCAACAAACAGAAAAGGCCGATAGTTGAGGGGAATCATGATTTTTCCAATAAATTAACCAACCTAAAATCCTGTAGATTTTAAGTTGGTTAATTTATTTCTACTCTATTTCAACCTTGTTTCAATTTCAACCATTTTTCACAGCTTACTTTTTGATTCTTGGCTCCCCGATAATCGGGGCAGGAATTGGTTCTTGGTTCTTGTTTCTCACTCACCTCTCGTTTCTCGGCTCTTGTTTCTTGGTTCTCGTCTCTTGGTTCTCATATCTCAAATCTCACATCTCACATCTCACATCTAGCGTCTCCCATCTCTCAAACCACCTGCAAAAATTTCCTTTCAATGCTCACCAACAAATTCTGATTGATTCCCGGGACCCTGATGATAAAATAATCGCTATTGCCTTTATTGACACATTCCCCTTCCATTCCCTGCAAAGGACCTCCAAGAATCTTTACCTGCTCACCTTTGGCAATTTCAGATCCGTCTGTTTCAACGGCAACTCCGGTATCCAAAATACGCTGAATTGTATCGATCTCCTCTTGCCTTACAGTAGCATGTTCACCTGAAAAATTCACAAACTTCACAGCACCGGGAACCTGAAGCGTCTCCCATAAATTGGGTTTGGTTGTTTTTACAAATACATATCCGTTGAACAAGGCTTTTTGGACTTTCTTTTTCCGATCGCTCCATTGCCTTAATTCCTCAATCATAGGAAGATATACTTCCAAACCCCTCTCCATTAATCTTTGAGCTACTTTCTTTTCTGATCTTGAGGTTGTGTACAATACAAACCACTTCAATTCCGCCATATAAAAATTATTTTCAATTTGTAAAAATATGGATTTCTAAAGAACTAAAGCAGCCTATTTCATTTTTTGGATGGAATAAATCCAATGAATAACTTGAATTTTTTTTTAAATGTTAATTTATCTTAAAAGTGTCAATCTAGTCAATTTCACTTCCAGAATTAGCCCTAAAAATCAAAAACCTCCGGGATAATACCCCGGAGGTTTAAACATTTAAAAACCACCAACCTTTATTTAATCATGCTATTTCAATCTACGAATCAACATGTTTAATTTATCTGCCAATAGATACATGACAGGTACAATTACTAACGTCAGGAAGGTTGCAAAGGTTAGACCAAATATTACCGTCCAAGCCATTGGTCCCCAGAAGTCAGCATTATCTCCACCCACAAAAAACTGTGGGTCAAAAGAGCTCAACAAAGTCCCAAAATTGATATTCATTCCTATAGCCAAAGGTATCAAACCCAAAACTGTTGTGACGGCTGTCAACAATACAGGTCTCAATCTAGTCTTGCCTCCGGAAACGATACTGTTCAATAATTCATTAAATGGCAGAAATTCTCCTTCAGGGGTATTAAGTTCCACTCTTCGTCTTTCTCTTACCAGATTGGTGTAATCTATCAATACAATCGCATTGTTTACCACCACACCTGCCAGTGAAATAATACCAATACCTGTCATAATAATCACAAAATCCATATTGAAAATCACAAGTCCCAAGAAAACACCAATTGTACTCAATACCACAGAAGCCAAAATGATAAAAGGAGTAGTCACTGAATTGAACTGGGCTACGATGATCAGGAATATGACAGACACTGCTATAAATAATGCCCTCATTAAAAAGGCCTGTGACTTGGCCTGTTCTTCCTGTTCGCCGGTAAACTTGACGGTAATACCTTCCGGCACCTCAGTCTGGGCGACCAAATCCTTCAATTGATCATTTATCTCAGTTGGATTATATCCATCAGTCACATTGGAGAAAATTGAAATCACTTTGTTGAGATCTTTTCTCTTGACCGAACCATAGGTAGAACCGTATTCCAGTTCAGCTACAGCAGAAATAGGTACCTCTTTCTTGTTTCCTAATTTATCCCTGAAATTGATTTTTTTATTGATCAAAGAAGAAAGGTCATAGCGGTATTCGTCTTTAAGTCTCAATTGGATTGGATAATCCTCCTCTCCTTCTTTATACTTCGAAACTTCCAGTCCAAACAAAGCCGTCCTCAATTCATTTGCAATGGAAGTGGTGGACAATCCAAACCTCCTGGCTTTTTCCCTGTCAATTTTAAGCAAAACTTCCGGACTCCCAAGTTCCAGATCAGTTTTCAATTCCTCAATTCCCGGAATATTAGAATTGGCAAGATAATCCCTGAATCCTCTCACATAATCGATCAGTTTTTCATAGTCTTCACCACTTACCTCAATATTGACAGCTTTGCCGACAGGAGGGCCAACCAATTCCTTATCAACAGTGATCAAAACGCCAGGATATTTTTCAACTATATCCCGGATTTCTCCCATGATTTTATTGGTATTGATCCCCTTTCGAAACTGATATTCCACAAAACTGATGGTGATTTTTGCCTTATTCGGTGTATTTCCTGTACTGGGTCCCATTGCCTGATCTCCTGCACCTTGACCTACTTGCGTGATTACTGCATCTACAATATTGTGGTAAGGTTCCAATACCTGCAACAGCTCTTCCTCCATTTCCAACATAAAATCATTGGTCGCCTCAGTATCGGTACCGATCGGATTCTCAATAAAAACATTTACCAAAGCAGGTTCATTGTCCGGGAAGAAGAGGACTTTTGGAGCCCGTATGTACAACAATCCCAGAGACAAAACCAAAAGTAAAAGGGTGCCTCCAAAGAAATAATAGGGTCTTTTACCTCTCAAAGCATAATTAAGCGTCTTTTCATATTGGTTTTCCAGATATACCAAAAACTCATTCTGAAACCAACGTATAGCACCTCTTAAAACAAAAACATTGAATACAGTCAATATTGCAACAATCATAAAGAGATTTCCGAAAGTCAGGGAACCGGCCAGGTACGAAATGATGGCCATTACGGAAAATATCAGGGCTATCAACAGCGGTTTCTTTTTTGGCTTGAACCTGTCAAAATCCTGGACTTTCATATACAATGAAGTCAATACAGGATTCACTACCAAGGCTACAAACAAAGAAGATGAAAGTACGATAATCAGCGTAATCGGCAGGTATTTCATAAACTCCCCGATCAGGTCATCCCAAAAAGCCAAAGGAAGAAATGCTGCCAAAGTGGTAGCCGTGGAAGTAATGATTGGCCATGCTACTTCACCAACTCCTTCTTTTGCTGCCCTAATAGGCGATTTTCCTTCCTGCATCAACCGGTAAATGTTTTCCACCACCACGATACCGTTATCCACCAACATTCCCAATGCAAGAATCAGGGCAAACAGCACCATCAAATTGAGTGTAATGCCCAATGAATTCAGAATCAAAAATGAAATAAACATGGAAAGCGGAATTGCAATCCCCACAAAAAGAGCATTACGGAATCCCAGAAAAAACATCAAAACCAGAACGACCAGGATTACTCCAAAGATGATACTGTTTTCAAGGTCACTGACTTGGGACCTGGTTCTTGTTGATTGGTCGTTGGTCACAGAAATCTGAAGATCACTTGGAAACCTGTCCGCTTTTGCTTTTTGCAGAATGTCCTTTATTTTGTCTGAGGCATCCAAAAGATTTTCCCCGCTTCTTTTGACCACATTCACTGTGACTACAGGAAGTTTACTGCTCCTGGCATAGCTTTCTCTTTCTTTGTAGGTATCGATGACCTCAGCAACATCTGACAAATAAACGATCTTGTTTTCTTCTGTTTTGATGATAATGTCATTCAGTTCTCTGGGATCTTTGAATTCACCTGTGATTCTGAGCGCCCTCCGGAATTCACCTGTAAGAATATTACCACCTGAAATCGTAACATTCTCCTGAGAAACAGCTTCTGAAATATCTCCAAAGGAAACTCCCAATGCCTCCATTTTATAAATGTCTGCATCGATCCGGATTTCCCTTTCTATGGTACCACGAAGTTCAGCTTTTGAAATCTCCGGTAATTTTTCTATTTCGTCTTCCAGAAATTCCCCATATTTCTTTAATTCCTCTTCAGTATAATTACCTGAGATATTGATGTTCATGATCGGAAAATCAGAGGTGTTGATTTCAATCACATCAGGATCCTGATCAAGATCAGTTGGCAGTTCACTTTTGGATTTGTCCACCGCATCTTTGACATCCTGAATGGCCTTAGATATTTCCAATCCGGGATTGAATTCTACAACAATGGATGAAAAATCCTGCACCGAAGTGGATTTGATGCTCTTTACGTTGTTTATGGATTTGAGCTCTTTTTCAATCGGTCTGGTGATCAGGTTTTCCATATCTACGGGTGAATTGCCGGGATAGGCTGTACCCACATAAACCGTAGGGATCACTATCTCCGGGAAACTCTCCTTGGGCATGGTCTTGTAAGCCAAGAGCCCCAAAACGCTGATAATTACTACTAATATGACGACCGATGTCTGATTATCCACGGACAGGGAACTCAACCCAAATTCACGGATGATTCCTTTTTTCTTTTCTTCTACCTGCGACATAAGTCTATCATTGAGCTATGTTTACACTAAAATTATCCCCAACTTCTCTGAAGCCTTTGTCAATCAATACCTCATTTCCTGACAATCCTTCCAGTATTTCACTCACCTCTTTGTAGATCATGCCCCTTTTCACATAACGCTTTTTACTCATATCGTCTTCCACTGTAAATACATAATCACCTCTATTATCCTGTAGAATAAGATAATTAGGAATTGAAACCACATTTTCATTTTCATAATCCCTGATCCTCAAAACTGAAAGCATATTTGGTTTGGCAAAAGGTAGGTTTGGCAGAACAACCTCGACCTTGAATGTGCGGTTGTTTTGATTAATTACACCTCCTACTGCAGTAACTTTTGTTTTGAAGTTTTCATTGACAGAAGGGAAATGTATTTCAACCGAATCCCCTTTGTTCAAAACACCAATATATCTCTCTGATACATCTGCTTCAACAAAAAGATCACTGTCTCCGACGAAGTGAAACAAGGGTGTTCCAGGTTGCACTAATTCGCCTGCACGTACAAGTACTTCTTCTACTGTGCCGTTGAATGGCGCCCTGACCATAGTTCTTGATTCTTGGGTTCTCAAAGAAGAAAGATTCTTTTCAAGTGACTCCTTTCTATTTTTGGCCTCCAAAAATTGGACTTCTGTGCCAATTTGTTGTTTCCAAAGCCTTTCCTGTTTTTCGAAAATGATGGAGGCCAATTCCAATTGCTTTTCGACTTCCTCCATATTTCTTTGAATGGTTTCAGCATCTACTCTGGCAAGTACCTGACCTTTGTTGACACGCATGCCCTCAGATGCACTGACTTCCTGGATTCTTCCTGAAACTTCACCTGAAATATTCACATCTTTCTTGGAAAGCACCGAGCCTGTAACTTCTACAAAATGCTCAAAATGTCCCTTTTCAGGTCGGATTGTTGTTATCAATACTGATTTTCTATTACTAAGTCCAAATTCAGGATCTAAAGCCCCTATTTCTTTTTCAAGACTTTCAATGGAGGTCCTCAAAAGAGCAGCTTCCTGTTTCATTTTTGCCAGATCGTCTTTTTTCTGAGACAATTCGTCTTTTTGCCCACAAGATGTTGCCAAAAACACCAGGCCTATTATCAAAAGTGAAAAATTCGTTTTCATATTTAAGATTTATAATTTTTAATTAATTTTTTTACAATAATCCCAATGCCTTTTCCAAATCAACTTTGGCAATGAGCGCATCATAGAGTGCCGAAAAGTAATTTGTTTCAGCTTCCTTCAAGGCAGAATCTGCCTCAACTACTTCAAAGTTGGAACCTACTCCCTCTTGGTATTTGATTTTGGTCATTTCAAATACCTCTAAAGCCAATTCCCTATTTTCTGATTGAACATTTAAGGTTCTGATAGCATTTCTTAAAGTTGTTTTTGCCTGAATGCGCTCCAGTTCAATATTTTCTTCGATGAAATGCCGTTGATTCTCAAGTTGTCTGATCTGAACCCTGGATTGTTGAATTTTATAACTTTTATTCAAGCCATCAAAGACCGGTATATTCATTCTAAGTCCGACAAAGGAAGTTGAAAACCATCTCTCTTGATCAAAAATAGTATTGAACCGCTGGGCACCGGTTACTCTTTGAAAAGTCCCAAACGCTGAAATGTTTGGAATATACTGAACTTGGTTATTTTTCATATCGAGTTTTGTCAAATCCAAATTGGTATTAACCTGATCGATTTCCACCCTCCTGTATCCAGTATTATTGAGAAGTGATTCCAGTTCAGCTATAGTATGGACGTCAACTATTTTCTGGTTAACATTGATATCCACATTGAGAGGCATGCCTATTTGAAGCTTTAAAAGTTGCTTGCTGATTTCTTCTGCAGCTTCAATCTTATCCAACTCTGATTGTATGTTGTTTAACTGGACTTTCACCCTGCTAACATCAAGCTTTTCAACAAACCCTTCAGTGAATAGTGCTTCAGTTTCATTTAAAAGTACTTTTATTCTTTCAAGATTGGCAGAGACCAGATCTTTCCTTTCTTTATTGATCAATACTGTGAAATAGGCCTTTTTGGTAGATTCAATGATATCTATTTCGGTCTTTTCTTTGTCATATTCAGTAAGGGATTTTAAAGTTTTTGCAGCCTTAAGACCTACAAAATAAGAACCATTGAAAATCATCTGTTCCAATGAAAAAGAAAGTGATGATTGGTAGTTTACTGCAAAAGGAATCACAATAATATCATCAGGTCCGCTTCCTTGTCCGGGAGCACCATCATCGCCTCCAATCACTCCTCCGGCCTCGGCAGGAAGAATAAGTAAAGGTGGCTGAAGGTTCTTTGTCATTTCCAGTGTTCCGTTTATTTGAGGCAAACCGGCAGCCCTGTTTTCACCTATAATTCCCTTGGAAATCAATACTTCTAACTGTGCGTTCTTAGCGTCTACGTTATTTTCAAGTGCGTATCTTAGGCTTTCCTCCAATGACAACTCAATTACTTGTTGTGCTTGGGTAGCAAAGACTGCAAAAACCGCTATCAAGAATGCCAGAATCCCGGATTTTTGTTTAATTGTGGTTTTCATTTTGCTGTGTGTTTTTTTGGTTTAGGTATGCTTCTTTTCCTTTATCCGTAAAAATCCCATAAAGGAAGTGTTCGAAAATCTGCATTTGTAATTCTACATGATTGTATTTTGAGGTGGGAAACTTCAATGGATCAAAGGTTAACATCATTTGTTCCATCCGCATAAGCGCCATGATCTCGGAGTTTATTTCTTTTCTGATTACCCCTTCGGATTTACCCTTCTCCAAAAGTTCAATGATTTCGTTGACGACATGTTTGTTCTTGAATTCCTCAAACAATTGCCAACATTGAGGAAAATAGCGCTGAATTTCATGGAGAATCATGGGATTAAAATCCGAAAATCGTTTCTTGATAAATGCTGACAATCCCAAAAGATGCTCAATGACACCATCCTGATATTTGGGAATCCGGTCCATCTCTTTTTTGTCATTTTCAATGGCCAGGTCAAAGGCCTCATACACCAATTGGTTTTTGTCCGTAAATTCCTGATAGATGGTCTTTTTGGATACTCCTGCCATCCTGGCAATATCATCCATGGTGACTGACCTTACTCCAAACCTCATAAACTGCTCTGTTGCAGTCTCTATAATCTTCTCCTTTGTATCCACAGTATTTTCGATTTGAGGACAAAACTCAGGAAACTATTAATAAGTTCAAAGTTTTCTAAGTTTTTTAAGTATTTTATTTTTAATTACTGACTTAAACATTTACAAAACATAGATTACTTGTTCATTTTTGATCAATATGAAATATTTATCTGTCCGATAGCGTTCACGGCTAATAAATTCATTAATTAGATTTGGTGCGTAAATATGGAATCTCCCTACATTTGAATTGGTTACAAAGAATTCTTCGATTAAAAAAAGATTCATATAAAATGCGATTTTTATTGACTTCATCCGGTAATTTGGCTTATAGGAAATTTGGAAATGGACGTAATATCCATTTACTGTTCCATGGATTTGGTCAAAACATAAAGGCATTTGATAGTTTTCTGGTTCTTAGAAAAGAAGAGGATACCTATCTGGTTTTTGATATCTTTTTTCATGGACAAAGCACTTGGAAATCCAATAGCGAAAAGCTTACCAAAGAAATCTGGGAAGAATTCATAGCACTTCTAATGAGAAAAGAAAATATTGAGACCTTTCATCTGATCGGATATAGTATGGGTGGCAAATTCTGCCTTGTGACCTATGAATTATTTCCAACTTTGGTGAACTCTCTCACACTGATGGCTCCTGATGGAATAAAAACCGGATTTTGGTACAACATGGCTACTTTTCCGGGGATTTTAAACAGGAGTTTTAGACACGTGATCTTTCATCCGAACAGATTTTTCAAAACAGTTGACATCCTTCACAGGCTAGGTCTTTTGCAGGCCAGTTTGGTGAAATTTGTCAAGTCACAAATGCAGACCAGAACCAAAAGGGCTCAAATATATTTCACTTGGAATATTTTCAAACCAATGCAACCTGATCTGAAGCAAATTATTTATCTGCTTAATGAATTGAAGACACCCATTACTTTATTTACAGGAGAGTTCGATCAGATGGTCACTTCCGAAAATTTAGAAGAGTTCACCTCACAAATTCCGCATATCGAAAAAATAGAACTTTCCTGTGGACACAATACACTCATATCTGATACTGCTGATTATATTGCACTAAAAGAAAACAGATGATTTGGAAAAGGGATTAATGCATTTTTTATTTAACTTAAACACCCAAAATCAGCAATCCATGAAAATATTAAAAAACATGGCTATCATAATAGTCATCATTATCGCAGTCCCTTTGATAGGTGCCCTGTTCACAGCCAAGGATGTTTCGGTTGTGAGAGAAATTACCATTGACAGACCCCATCATGAGGTGTATGATTATACCAAATACCTAAAAAACCAGGACAGCTACAGCAAGTGGGCACTTATGGACCCGGACATGCAAAAGGAATATCGGGGCACTGACGGAGAGGTGGGTTTTGTTGCATCTTGGAAAAGCGAAAATCCAGATGTTGGTGCGGGAGAACAAGAGATTTTATCCATTCAGGAAGGCGAGAGAATAGATTATGCTTTGCGGTTTTTTGAACCTTTCGAATCAAATGATAAAGCTTTTATGGAATTTGAATCCATCAATGAAAACCAGACCTTGGTAAGATGGGGATATGATGGACACATGGCCTATCCCATGAATGCCATGCTATGGGTGATGGATATGGAGGCTATGGTCGGGGATGATTTCCAGACCGGACTTGAAAATCTAAAAAACATCCTCGAAAAAAACTAAAAAAACCAGCGGTATTAATTCCGCTGGTTTTTTTAAGTAATTCACTCTTTCATTTTTACCCAGTAATTTCAATGAAACTGAGTTTTTTGTCTTGATTCTAAGTCAAATCCTGAAATTACTTGATATATTTTTTGCAAATTATCCGGATTATTCAACCTCCCGATTTTCGGGACAGGCATTTCAGGGTTGACGCCTATGTTTAATCAATTCAATTCCCCGCGTTTCACACGGGGCTATTCAAAGTTCAACCCTTTCAGGGTTATTATAAAATCCTCTTGCAATCTTTATCTTTCCCTCTAAATCCCCCTAATTGAAGTTATCCCAATTGTTTCTTGGTTTCCAAATACTGGGGGCAGGCTTTGTTTCTCATCTCTCGCCTCTCGTTTCTCGCCTCTTGGTTCTTGGTTCTTGCCTCTTGGATCTTAAACCTTAAGTCTCACACATACTAATACATCGGAAACTCCTTCTGCAATCCTTCAAAAGCATCAATCATTTCCCATTTGGGTTTATAATAGTCATGCATTATCCTCCCCGAAATTGTACCATTATTGATAAAGTCCAATGCCGCTTTTATTCTTTTTTCTTCCCGATTGTCCCAATTTCTGGTCAGGTCATCCCCAACTTTAAAGTTTGCAGGAAATCCATCAAAGAAATCGGCTCTGTTTTGGGCATTGGCAGTGGCAAATGTAATGGGTACCAATTCCACATTATTGGCACTTAAGGTCCTGTTGAACGAGGATAAAGGAAAAGAACCAACAGGTTTACCATAGGTATCATCTCCTATTAAAACTACTTCCATGTAAGGTGTCAGACAATTGATCAACAATTCGGAAGCGGATGCCGAACCCCTCGAAGTTATCACAATTAACCGGTTGAGATTAAGATTCCCTGTTTTGGAGAAATTCACAGTCTTGTTAAAATTACTTTTCTTGCTGTTGTGTTTGTCCATGTACATCACTTTCCCATCAGCAGCGCTCGGAGCAATATAGTTTAAAATCTGAGCTGTGACAGCAACAGAACCTCCACCATTGTACCTTAAATCAATAACAAGCTCATCGATATTCTCTGCCATAAAGTAATTGAAACTGTCTTCCACTTCTCTGCTTCGTGTCGGTGTTAATCCTTGAGTGGCTCTAAAACTTTGATACACCCAATGTCCAACTTTTTTACTGCCTAGATCATAAACAGTTTGATGTAGCACAGAATTGGTCTGAAAAGCATCTTTAAGTATGGTACGGGTCGTTTCAGTACCATCAGGAAGCCTGAATTTAAATGTATTTGAAATTCCTTTTTCATTTGGACCCAACTGGAAATTAAACCCGCCATTGGCTGTTTTGTACTCAGATATGGCTTTACCGTTGATCTCCAAAAACTGCCATCCTCTCTGCCATCCATCTTTACCCGCAGGTCCATCTCTATAAACAAAAGTGACAAACCAATTTTCATCCTGATCAATTCCCAATCCAACACCATGTGCACCTGTTGCCTGTCCTGTAAATGCAGCATTGAAAGCTTCCCTGGTAGTCAGGTATGACCATCTGTCCAATTCTTTAAAGCGCAATGCTTCCAATACTTCTTCATTTGAAGAAAAATTAGCAGAATTGAAGGTTTCCGGTAATTTGTCCTCCCAATAATAGAATTCCTTCATGCTTTCAAAAATGGCCTGTTGGACAACATTTTCTACTTTGCCGGGATCTACATCTTCGGATTCGGGATTACAGGAAATCATAGGAGCTGCTAAAATCAGCAACATCCAAATATAAATTAAGCGGGTATTTTTCATTGACATTTTGTTCTTAGGGCAATTAACGTACTCCCGTCCGCAAATGGATCAGATTACAAAGTCATATACTTGAACTTTGTTCCATTTGTTCGAATTTTTTTCGACGAAGGCCAAGTGCATTGGATCTACCTGGTATTCATTCTGATCCTCTATACTGTCAAAAAACAAGGTACAGGATACTTGATAACTGTGGTCTACCACTGATCTTTTTTCGGTTGGCGCGGGTGTCCCCATATAAAACTTTGCCACGGTCTTGCATTTTCCCAATACTGCTGCTTCTTTTTTGAAATCATTCACATCCACATCGTCATTCAACCAGAAAAACACCTGGTGGATCATTTTTTGCTTCTTTGATTGTTCTGCCATAAGATTAATAGGTAAGGTAGCCGCTGCACCGGCGACTGTTAAGGTTTGTAGAAATTTTCTTCTTGATTTCATTGCGAAATTTTTAAGGAACTAAAGATAAAGATTTAAATTGCTTTCTGGAATAAACATTCAAATTTATCAATTCAATTATGGAAAATAGAATTTTGGGGAAAACGGAATGGATGGTTTCTGAAATATCCCTAGGTACTTGGCAGGTAGGTGGCGGATGGGGAAAACCATTCGATCAGCGAAATGCCAATGAAATCATCCATACCGCAATTGACAATGGTATTAATTTTATCGACACGGCTGATGTCTATGATGAGGGTCAGAGCGAGGCTGCTGTAGGTAAAGCCATAAAAGAAAGATCGGAAAAAATCTATGTGGCAACTAAATGCGGAAGACAGATCCAACCCCATATACCTGAAGGTTATACTACCAAAGCTTTAAGAGGTTTTGTGGAAGCATCTTTGAAAAACATGAATCTTGAAACCATAGATTTGATTCAGCTTCATTGCCCTCCCACCCCTGTTTACCAAAGAGATGATATTTTCGGGCTATTTGACAAACTTAAAGAAGAAGGCAAGATTCAGGCTCTTGGTGTAAGTGTAGAAACAGTTGAGGAAGCGATTACCGCCATGAAATATGATAATGTGTTAAGCATTCAGATCATTTTCAATATGTTCAGATTGAAACCTGCTGAGGAATTATTTACACATAAAAGCATCGATGATTTTGGGATAATCGCAAGGGTTCCATTGGCAAGCGGCCTTCTGACCGGCAAATACAACAGTGCCACCGAGTTTGCACCTGATGACCACAGGAACTTCAACCGACATGGCGAGGCTTTTGACAAGGGAGAAACATTCTCTGGGGTTGATTATGAAACAGGTTTGAAAGTTGTTGGGGAACTGAAAGCTCTTTTTGGGGAAGACACTGCCTTGTCTGAATGGGCCATCAAATGGATTTTGATGCATCCCCAGGTCAGTACCGTCATTCCGGGTGCATCCAATGTAAATCAGGTAGAATCTAATGTAAAATCCTCGGAACATCTTCCGATATCTCCCTATAAAATGGAGGCTGTCAAGGATCTTTATGAAAAATACCTGAAAGATAAAGTGCATGATTTGTGGTAGAATGGGGAAATTGGAGATTTTAGATTTTAGACGTGAGAGGCGAGAATGAGAAAGCCAACTAAAAAACACATATAAAAACAGAGGTCGTCATGCTGACGTAGCAAGCATCTCACGAGGAACAGTAAATGATAAATATTAACATATAAAGAACCTTTTGAGATCCCTCGTACCTACCATTGACATATATATCGGAGCAGCCGTCATGCTGATCCCGATAGCTATCGGGATCAGCATCTCACGAGGATCAGGAAGAGGATGATTTTGACCCCAAAAGGTTAAAGTTTTTCCAGTAATTCAACCGTCTAATTGTACCGCTGGAGATCCCTCGTGCCTACCAATGACAGATTTTGAAATTGATGGTTTAGAACTATGAATAGCATTCAAATCTTGTAAATGACTTTGCCTTGTCACCTC
>NZ_JBGTCA010000307.1:0-19965 GCF_041749095.1 Aquiflexum sp.
ACCCAGGTCCAACAAGTAGCTTTCAGGATTTAAAACCAAGTCTGTAAAAGGCAAATAAAGCTTTCGGTTTAATCCGGCATGTTCGGTATCATCAAAAGAAATATGGGGGATACCAAAAAGAAATGAATTATGGGCAACATAAGTAGCCGCAAAACTTAGAGTTATGTCCGGTTTATTTTTGAGATATAGCCTGAAAATCCTCCATTCACATTTAAAAAGAAAAAGCACCTTTCCTAAAACTGACTTGGGATTCTTACCCATTGGAATATATGATAATCCCTCAAGCTTAAGTAACTCATAAGTGATTTCCTTATTCCTGCATGTGATGATGATTTGATGTCCCTTGCATTTCCATTTATCAATGGCATGTTTGAAATAATGGACATTGGCGGGGTGGATGATGTCTATGTGGATGGATTTCAATACTTTATATCAACCTTTTGTATTGCTTAAAACTTTGTTATATACCTCTATAATTTTTGGCACAACCCTTTCATTGCTATATTCATAAATAAATTTTCTTCCGTTTGATCTTTTTCCATTATTGAAAATTTGCTTTATTTTTTCTGCAATTTCATATTTGTCAAACCCTGTTACAAAGCAGTTATCAGTATCGCCGATAATATTTTTTACTTCGCCAACATCAGTGGAAACAATTGGACAATTGCAAGCCATAGCTTCTTTTACTATTTGAGGAGAACCTTCAGAAAATGAGGTCAGTAAAAGTATATCGCAATCATTTAACAATTCTGCAACTTCAACCCTTGTTTTATCTTTCAATTCAATTAAAAAAGCATCCATATCCTCCAATAACAAAAGTGATTCCTTAGCCAAAGGATAATTTTTAACTTTATTGGAAAAAGAAGAAGAAAATAATATAGTTCTTTGGCGAGTATGAAAGAATTTTTTCATTGACCTGTTTTCTAATTCAGTAGGTTTAAATATTTCTAAATCAACACCACATGGAATTATTGAGAAATTATTTTTTGGACTCCAAATAGCTCTCCTGTAAATTTTTTCAGATACAAAAATGTTCCAGTTAGCTAATAAGATTGAGAATAAGGAAATTATATTAGAAATTTTTTCAGTTATGTCTGTTCCATGATATGTTACAGCAACAGGAAACCTTGAAACTAACCCAACTATTAATCCACAATAACCATAATGGGCATGTACAATGTCATAATAATTTTTTTTTAAAAAATCTCTCAGTTCAAACGCCCCTCTAAAATAACTCCAGATACCAGTACCATTTAAAAAAAAAACATCAACTGTTTTGACGTTTTCTTTTAAGCTTACAAATTGATCATATATATAAGCCCTGTTTTTTTGAAAATTCAATTCAGAGGGTTCAAAATTCGCTTTGCAAACTAATAAAATACGCATGCTGATATTTTTTGCAATATGAGTTTTAAATAAAAGATATTATCAGAATTCTTAAATTTCGTTTCCCCACCAATCTTCTACTTTAGATATATGTCTATAAACTTTAATTAATCTTAAAATATTTTTTTCACTATTAGCACCTTAAATATTTGTCCTTTTGAATAAAACTCTTTTCTAAAGGTTTTTATTATTAATGAAACCGCTATTTTCTGCTAAGCCTTACAGTTCAATGATAAAACTGAAAAGATTCAGAGTCGAAACCGGATATTTTTTAACTTTTTATTCTAATTGAGCAATTTTTCAAATCAATGAACGGAAGAGTGCATAATAAATTTATTTCGCCACTCCTCTCTTTGCAGATTTATGAAATTTTTCTGGATTGATAAATTAGAATACATGCCGATAAAAATAATCGTAACTGAAAATGCATAAGAGTTAATTGAAACATAATAGAAGAAAAAAAAGTCCCACAAAATAAAAAGAAACAATGACCATTTTAAAACCTTATCTATATTAAAACGGATCAACATAAAGCCAAAACTCAAAAAAAGTATTACTCCAAAAAACCCATATGCAATAAAAGTTTGCAAAAAACCACTACTACTACCTTTGGAAATTAAACCATATTTGTATGTGTCAAAATCCTCATAATCCACATCAATTTTAGAAAAGCCATCTCCAATGTAAAAAGAACTGTCTTTCAAATTGGAATTATTAAGAAAACTAGTTAATAATTCTAAACTTCCACCTCCACGACCTTGAATCAAATCTGTTGAATATTCTTTATCCTTTTCACCAAAAGAATATTCAACTAAATAATTTGTGAAAAAAAAAGGATCAAAACTTCCCCATCTCGAATTTTCAGGATTTAAACTTGGGTTAATTTTAACTGCAAAAAATACACAAATGAAGCAAATGGAGGAAATCTTCAGAAAATTAGGAGGTTTTATTTTTTTAGAAAGAACATAAGTTAATAAAACAAAAGATGGGAATATGAAAATTATTGATCTTTTATCTCCAATAATAGAAACACTAAAAACCATTAAAAGATATAACCAATCTTTATAGGTAAGAAAACCATCTTTTTTAACCCATATTAAAAAAAAGGCCATTATGGGTAAAATATTACTAGCCCCACCACCATTAAAAGAGATACTCCCAACCAATGATTCTCCAAACCCCCAAACTAAAAGCTTAAATAATGCGAAAATAAACTGGACACCTATAATATACAGCAAGGCATCAATATAAAATTTGTATTTATTTTTGGGGTAAATAACGAAACCAAGTAAAAAAATAATCGGAACTATTTTTTTTTGAAATTGACTAAAAATTACAAAAAAGTCTTGATCATTAATGTAAAAGTTAAAAAAGAATAATATTCCAAAAAACAAAGCTAAAACCACATATGATAATTTATAACGGCTTAGCTTATGATGGAATATTGGTCCCAAAAACAAGTAAAGAGAAAAAAATAAGAACCCCAATTTATAAATTCGGGTAAAAAATGAAAACTCATAACTCAAATATGCAAAGAGCCCTTCTGAATACATGTAGATAAAGAATAGAACTACTTTATCAAACTTAAATTTGATGTAAATAGCCAACATACTGACTGCAACTAGCAAATAATAAATAGGTAAAAGCCCATTACCTAAATACATTTCTATGCCCTCTGCTAGAGAACCTTCTTCCATCAAATTATATTATAGCTGAAATATATAAATCAAACATAATTACATTTGCATTAAACTATTATTTCAAATGTATCTGCATTTCTTTTCCTTGTGTCTTAAATATGACTTGTTTTCGGTAAGCATTAAACTGAAAAAATAATCACATGTGAAACTAAGTTTGATCAACAAATAAATTTATAAAATACTTTTTTACTATTAGTTCCCAGGAATAATTTTCGATCGATTCCCTAATCAAATCAGAGTTATATAAATGACGGTTCAATATTATTCTCTCTATACCTTTGCAAAACATTATTGGAGAATCTTCAATCAAAACTCCAATTTTATCATTAATTAATTTCATGTTTTCATGAGTTTTGGTAGCAATAACAGCCATTCCAGCACCTAAATACTCAAAAGTTTTAGTAGGAGGTTGTAGGTTATATCCCTGAGAGATTGGCACATATGAAACTCCAATTTGACAAAAATCCCACAAGTCATTAATTTCGGCATGTCGCTTGTACCCTAAAAAATAAACTATTTCTTCAAGATTATTTTCCGAAATAAGATTCTTGACATTTGAAATCTCTTGTTTTGAACCATCTCCTACTAGATAATACTTAATTGACTCATTCGGATTTTTTATCATGAATATCGCTAATCCTTCTATTGTCTGGTTTATGTTTCTGTTATTAAATGTTCCGATGTACATTAAGTTTAAAGCTCCACTAAAATCTTTTTTTGCACTCGAATAGATGTTTGTACCTAGAGGTAAAATTGAAGCCTTTTTTTGAGGAATGTTTAAGTGATTTCTTACGCCTTCGGTAATTACAGTTATGTGATTAAAATAGGCTGCGGATCTTGTTAATCTCTGATCGTATTTAAGATTTGTTATTTCATTGGTAGAGATTGAAACACTTCTAATATCTAACATCATTTCTTTCCAAAAAAACAACCTTTTAAACCAATAACATCCCGGGAAATATTGTATGAAGATTTTTGAACGATTTTTTAAAATGTAATAAATACAATAAATAGAAAAAAATAAACTATTAGTAAGTAAGTTTTCTCTGTCTTTTAAATAAATAACCTTTACACCACTTTCTTCAACTTTAGGGTAGCCACTATCAAAACATAAAAATATGATATCTAATTGATTTTTTGAGTATTTGCAATGCATGTAAGCATCAGTCTGATATCCAAATTGTTTTTTGCTTATATATACTAGTTTTGATTTTTTAACTTCGTTCCTTTTAAAACACCTAATATTCATGAGAGCTTAAAGTATTGACATTATTAATATGCCATGTAAACTTAAATACGTCGGGGATTCCGCATGAAAAACCAACACGTTAATTATTTTTTACGTTTCCCCTTTTCATGTTAAACGCCAAATCATAAAGTTTAAAATTATAAATCAGAAAGAATATTACAATTCCAACAAGAAAGTATCTAAACAAAATGTTTTCTAAATAATAATGAACCGAAGTTAAAGCGAAACATAAAAACAGGAGGGTATTCTCTTTTATACTTGAAAAAGTTATTTGGCTTTTTACATTCGTATAAGATGCCAAGCAGATATAGTTAATAGCAAAAGGAAGTGTGACAAAAAATGCCATCCCTAAAATCCCGAGTTTATTTTTAACCAACAAAAAAAATAAAATTGATACCAAATAGCCTATTAACTGTGAAATTGACAAAACATAAACTTTATTGTTTGTATAAGGCAAGTAGCCTCTTAGTCTCACCATGATCTTGAAATAATTTAGAATCAGTAAAACATTCAAAATCAATATAGAATCTCTGAATTTATTAGCATTCAGCAAAGAAACTATCTCTGGAGAAGTTAACGAAAAGATAATTACGAATGATAACAAAACAACGGAAACGTTATTCGAAATATTATTGGCATCACTTTTAAAGCTCTCATTATTGTGATTTTCAAAAAGCAATGGCATCCAAGTCATGTGAATAGCTGCATTTATCAACTCTAGTAACGAAGCAAGTCTAATCGTGAAATTTAGCAAACCAATTTCACTGGTAGAAAAAATATCAACTAGAAGATATCTGGAAAATGGTTCCCAAAAACCGATTAGAAAAATATAAGGTACAAGACGTCCTGAATATCTAAGGATTTTTTTGATAGAGTTGAAATCAACGGTGAATTTTAGATACACTTTGTTGATGAAAACATAGCAAATTGTTAAGAATATAGCATGACATAAATGACCTTCAATAACAGAAAGGAGTCCGTGATTAAGGTAAATGAGAAAAAACAAAATAGCCCCCAATTTAACCGCAACGCCTAAACCATTTATGATAGTGAATAATTTCGCTTTATTGTCATATCTTGGTATTACACTTAAATAGGTGCTTATTGCATTAAATAAAACATAAGAAATCCCAAGAATATAAAAATTAAATTGACTATAATTTTGGACATATTTCATTAAAATAAAGTCCGAAAAAAAGTACATTAAGGTGGTAACAAGAAAAGCTAAAAAAAGTGTTATGACTAAACCACTGCTTATTAATTTTCGCTTTTCCTTTAATTCATTGCATTCATAATAATACCTTCCAATAGCTGTATAAATTTCCGCATTAATCAACAGGGTAGCAAAGCTAAATAGGGTCAAGAATAACTCCAAATAACCAAAGTCCCTACTATCTAAAAAATTAATGTAGAATGGTAAAAGTATAAAGCCAGAAGCCTTAGTGAAAACAGGTATTAAACCATATATAAAAAGGTTTTTGTTGAAATTTTTCAAAATTCTAAATTAAATCAAAGAAATCGAATTCAAGTAGCGGGGATACTATCAGTAAACCTGAAATGCTGGTAAACTTATCTTTTTGAACTGATTAAAAAGTTTGAAGATCACTTCTAGTCCACAAGCAAAAACTCCTTTAAAAAGATTTAAATTTATATCGATTATTTGAATGACTATTGAAAATCAATTGCTCTTTATTTTTCCTCACCCAGCGATTTCCCAAACGGATGCTCCGCCAAAGGCAACCCTGCAAAAGGATGATAATCTCCCCTCAATCCAACCTCGTTTTGCTGCCTGATGTCATGGACAATTTCTATGGAATTCCTGGATTCTTCCAATCCGAAGCCATTTCCATTCAATATCTGACGGTAACTTTCTGTATGGAGGTCAACAAAGCCATCACTGAATTCAATCTCTTCCCCTTCCAAAGTGATAGACCTGTATATACTAATTGCTTTTTTTTGAATGAATTCCGGCAATGTATTTTCATTGATACTCAAAAACCACCTGACACTGCCCCTTTCCAACTCCAATAAACCGGCTACCCGATCATGGGTTTTGATATGGACTATGTTGGACTTCACTTTTCCGAATACCCAAACCAACATGTCAAAAAAGTGGATTCCAATATTAGTAGCAATACCTCCTGACTTGCTTTCATCCCCTTTCCAGGAACTGTAATACCAATTGCCTCTCGATGAAATATAAGTAAGGTCTAAATCGTAAACCTTGTCTTTTGGCCCTTGGTCAATCTTTTTTTTCAAGGCAATGATGGCCGGATGAAGCCTCAACTGTAGGATATTGTAAATCTTTGCCCCCGACTCTTCCTCTACCAATTTCAGCCCATCTATATTCCAGGGATTCAATACCAAAGGTTTTTCACAGATGATATCAGCCCCAAGCCTCAAACCGAAACGTATATGGGCATCATGCAGGTAATTGGGTGAACAGACACTGACGATATCAATTTTGTTCTCTGATCTTTTGAGTTTTTCCACATAGCGGTCAAAGCGCTCAAACTCCGTAAAAAAATCAGCCTTCGGAAAATAACTGTCCATGACACCAACCGAGTCAAATTTGTCATAAGCAGCCAACAACTGATTCCCGGTTTCTTTAATTGCTTTCATATGCCTGGGAGCAATAAATCCCGCAGCGCCTATCAATGCAAAATTTTTCAAAATATATCGTTTGAAGGGTTTAGAATTTGTTTTTATTTTCGTCCCTTTAGGGACATAATATTGGTAGAAAAGATATATTAACCTGGGGTGCAGTGCCTTTAGGTACGGAATATATGTTGTACCTAAAGGCACAATAATTATTCAATAATCATTTTTTTTACCTACATCATGTCCCTAAAGGGACAAAGAGTGTGGGTATTTAAACCTCTATTCTGTAACTATTTTATGTAGGGTTTATCCAAATAACTTCGTATTTATTTTAAGGTCTTTCAACTTTGCCATTTCTTAGGATAAACATATCCCCCGATTCCGGACAAACAGCCCTACCTTCCTTATCAAACACCAATTTAAACCCGTTTTCACTCATCCAACCAATTTGCTTTGCCGGATTGCCCACTACCAACGCGTAGGGTGGGACTTCCTTGGTAATGACAGCACCTGCACCGATAAAGGCATATTCACCGATATTATTGCCACAGACAACTGTTGCATTTGCTCCGATCGTAGCTCCCTTGCCAACATGGGTTTTGGTATATTGGTCCCTTTTGTTGATGGCTGACCTTGGGTTGGTGACATTTGTAAATACCATGGAAGGTCCCAGAAAAACATCATCTTCACAGGTTACACCGGTATAGATGGATACGTTGTTCTGAACCTTGACATTTTCCCCTAAGATTACCTCAGGCGAAACAACCACATTCTGACCTATATTACAGTTTTTTCCAATCACACAATTGGGCATGATATGGGAGAAATGCCATATTTTGGTCCCCTCCCCGATCTGACAGCCTTCATCAATCACTGCTGTTTCATGTGCAAAGTAGGTCTTCATCCAAAAAAGCTGTTTATCGATTTGATGATATATGCCTGTTGTTCATCCTCCATTTCGGTATGCATGGGAAGGGAAATCACCTCCCCGCACAAAGCTTCTGCAACCGGGAAATCACCTTTTTGATGACCCAGGAATTTGTAAGCTTCCTGCAGGTGAACGGGCATGGGATAATAAACCATGGTCGGCACGCCTTTTTCTGTAAGGTACTTTGAAAAGGATTCTCTTTCCATATCTTTCAACCTCAAAGTATATTGATGAAAAGTATGGGAAGATCCATTCATTCTTACTGGGATTTGTAGATTGGGATTGTATTTAAAAGCTGCATCATATTTTTCAGCAACCTTATTTCTTGATTTAATGTAAGAGTCAAGATATTTCAATTTAACCTGTAAAACCGCAGCCTGCAAAGTGTCCAATCTGGAATTGACACCTATGGCATCATGGATGTATTTTCTCTTTTGGCCATGACTTGCGATCATTCTTAGCCTTTCGGCCAAGTCGGGATTATTGGTCATCATTGCGCCTCCATCACCGAAACAGCCGAGGTTTTTGGAAGGAAAAAAAGACGTAATTCCAATATCTCCCATTGTTCCGGACTGCATTTTTCTGCCATCTTCAAAAACATATTCCGCACCAATGGATTGGGCAGCGTCCTCCAACAACTTTAGCTGATGTCTCGTTGCCAATTGCATGATTTTCTCCATATCGGCACACTGACCAAATAGATGAACCGGGATAATACAGACAGTTTTTTGGGTGATTTTTTCTTCAAGCTGATCAACATCTATCTGAAAGGTACTAGGATCGACATCGACAAAGACAGGCTTAAGGCCCAAAAGTGCAATCGCTTCAACAGCCGCGACGTAGGTAAAAGCCGGGACGATGACTTCATCTGAGGGTTTAAACCCCAATGCCATCATCGCAATTTGCAATCCATCTGTTCCATTTCCACAGGTCACCACATGTTTACAACCCAAATATTCCTGCAATTCCCCGGCAAAAAGCCTGACCTGAGGACCATTGATAAAGGCAGATTGATCGATCACTTCCTGCATGGCTGCGTCTATCTCAGGTTTGATTTTCTCATACTGAGACCGCAGGTCAACCATTTGAATCTTCTTGATGTCAGCAGTTCTCATTATCAAATTTGCAAAGCTTCGCCACCTGACCCCCATTATGGGAAGGTGGATCTGCCGGCAGGCAGGAGTATGAAGGATTCGAGATGAGGGATGATGAAGAATGCAAGAAAATGAAGGTAGCCAGTGGTAATAAATAAAATCCGCCACGGCGAACAAGATGTACGGTGTACAAAGTATGAGGTCTTGAATGCCCTATAAACGGGGCAGCCTTTGGCTCTCGATTCTCGTCCCTGCCTGCCGGCAGGCAGGTCTCGCATCTTGTTTCCCCGATATTCATCGGGACAGGCTTTGGTTCTTGGTTCTATCTCTCGCCTCTCGCTTCTCTCTAATAATACCTCACGTCACAATTTGGATTCAGCTTTTTGAAGTTGTCAACTGTCCTTTGTCTCAAGCGGGTATTGAAACATATCAATCTTTCCAAATTCAGACCTTGAACAGGTTTTAAGGAACGGACATTGGTACTTGCGATATCCAAATGTGTGAGATTGGTCAATGTTTCCAAACCTCGTAAAACCCTGATATTGGTTCCGGAAATAATCAAAGATTCCAGACCGGTCAATTCACCCAAAGGCCTCAAGTCCTCAATACCTGTGTTGGATACATCCAGAGAAATAAGATTTCTAAGAGGAATCATTACTGAAAGATCTAAAATAGGCGCATGAGAAACTTTCAATTCTTCCAAAAGAATCATATCAGAGAGATCCGAAATATCAGTCATCGGAACATCTGAAACCGAAAGTCTCCTCAAATTATTAAAGATCCATAGAGGCCGGAGATTCGGAACCTGAGCTCCCTGAATCTTTACTTCTGGCTGCGCAGTCCAGCGGTGCAATGACTCCAGGCTAGGTGTTTGATCGGAATCACCAAATTGACCTATAAAGACAGACTTCCAAGTGTCATCCAATAAATCCCACCACTGTTCAAGGGTAGTTGATCTATAAATAATATTAATTTTATCATTGGCAAGAAAAAACTCAGGAATATGTTCCTTATTGATTTCAGAATTATCCAAATTGAGATAAACCAATTTTGGAAGGTCTTTAAGCATCAGAAAGGATTCAACGGGACTATCACGTAAATCCACACGGACCAGATCGACCAGATTCACCAACGGTTGAAGGTTTTTAACCTTTGTGTTTTTACCTGATATGGTCAACAATGCTTTTATATCAGAAAGTGGTGTAAGGTCATTTACCTGTGTGTCATCGAAATTGAGATGATTTATCTTTTTGAATTTCAGTACTGGCCCTAAGGCATTGATGTCACTACCCGAAACATCCAAAGAATCAGCACCTACAGTAAATGAAATGTCTTCTATTGTCGGCGTGGTAGATTTTAATTTGGGATTGATGTTGGATAAAACAGCTTTCCATTCGGAAGGAAGTCCATTCCACCAAGTCTGAAGATTTTCAACATGATGGATTAGAAGTACAGATCTATTTCTTCTTGCAAATTCATCGGCACTTTCTTCCGTAACACCGGTCCTGTCAGCATATAATCTTTGTAGAGACCTTTTACCAACTAAAGGACTAAGGTCAGAAACTTCGGTCTGATTGATATTGATCATTTCTAATTTTTCCAAACCGGCCAACGGTGTCAAATCTACAATATTGGTCTCAGTAAGGGTGATTTCCTTTAAGCTCTTGAGCGATGATAAAAGATCAAGGTTCATCAGGTAATTTCCACTGATATCCAACCTATCCAAATTCTCAAGCGAACTGATATTTTCAACATTGTTAAACCCACTATTGGTCAAATCAAGATATTTTAAAGATTCAAAGGAGTTGAGAACAGCAAAACTCTGAATTGGCGTATTTACTGCTTTGAGGGAATGAAGTTTTTTGAGGTTCCCCAATTCACTGATATCCTGAATCTGAGTATCTGAAATATTCAGGTAACCCAAATTATCCGAATATTTTATAAACTGAATATCCTCTGTTGGGGTATTGGAAATATTCAGATAGTTGAGAAAAGTCACATGACTGATAGGATTTAGTTCAACAATTTTGGTATTGCTGATATCAATGTATTTGAGATCTCTAAGCACATGAATGGGTTCGAGATCCATGACATATTCATTACCTGAAAAATCCAAAGAGTCTATAATGCTTATTTTGTAGAGGTGTTCCAAGGTAACTGAATCTTCCTCTGCCAAGCCTATTTTTTCTCTAAAAAATGCCTCCCATGTGTATGAAAGAGTTGTCCACCATTCAGCCAACTCTTCATCCCTGCTCAATTTGGTTGTATATATACTTGCAATCTTCAGTTCATTTGATTTTTTGTCCACGTTCACTTCCACAAAACGTTCTTTTGTGTTGGTGATCTTTTCATTGTTGAGACCGGTGGCTGTAAGAGTCCTGTCCATAGAAACTATAAAAGATAATTCATCATTATCCCTTAAAAATGGCTTGACCTCCCTGACTTTGAATTTAAAGCTGGCATCTTTGAAAAAGAACTCAATATCTTTTAAATAGGCAGTTACATCTTTGTTGGTAATAACCTTCCTGTCCAGCAAAAGATCATCTTCAACCTGGACTTTTTCATCTCTAAAAATCTTTTTGTAGCTCTCCCTGATAATCACATCCTTGTCTCTTGAGGGTGTGTCTTTGCTTCCTACTGTATTGAAAAAATATTCCAAAAATTGAACCTGATCGTCCACCTTCTGGGATAATTCTTTAATTTCTGTTTTGGTGTAGTCACCCAGATTTTGAGAAAAACCGGGTGTAACCGTACCAATCAACGACAGGGTAAAAAGAATGATATGTTTATTTCTGATCATAAATATATTTGAGTATGGTTTCTTTATCTCCCGTATTGAGTTTGACCAAATTTCCTATCAGCCAGCCGGTATTAAATCCCGGTCGGTTGAATTGGTTGAGTTCAAAATACCAGTTGTTGATCTGGAAGAAATGAAATTTGACATCACTTATTGTTTCAAATCTGATATTTCCTTTTTTCATTTCGTAGAGAAATAATGTCAGGTAATCAGGTTCATATTCTTTTGGGGTAAATGCCTCAGGGGTATCTGAATCCTGAAATGCCCTTCTGAGATTCATAAAACCCAGTTCATGACTTAGGGGATGGAGGAAGCCTTTTTCACTGCCGGTGGGCTTTTTGAAGACATCTTTGAAAGGCTCAAAGTTCACCTTGTCAATAACCCATTCATACCCCAAGCCTTCAGGCTGGATTTTGAGAAACAGTGTAACATTTTCCCTTTTTCCCTTATACATGAAAATAGAACTTACCTCAGCAAACCAGCCTTCCCGATGAAAATTAAGAAATAGGGGCAGATTTTCTGCAAGTACGTCCCTCAAGAAATCAGATTTGAGATTATTGGAAATACCTGAAGTTTCATTGTCAAAAAGTATGCTAATAAATTGACCCCTTAATTCCCGGTCTCTGTACATGGGATCTCCGGAATAATACCTTTTTTGTCCATCTTGACTTTCCTCGGCATTAAATCTTCTAAAAAATTGATTCACTTGTTTGGTTGATGCGGCAAATCTACCGTCATCCTTTGGCGAACCAGGGCTGTATAGGCCCTGGCTTAACGCCGTTGATAAGGATGTAATTAATAATACTAATACTAAAGTTAATTTTCTCATGCGGAGGTTTCAGTCACACGGATATCACCGAGCATCACGTCCCAGAATTCGATAGTTCTACCGGCTATCTGTGTCTGTTTTTTCTCAACGTAGATGGTGATATCTTTTTTGGTAGTATCTCTATAATTTAGACCACTTTCAAGAGAAGTACCTTCAAATCTCTGGTAAACAGTCACGACACCAACGTATCGGCCATCAGGCTGTCTTTCCAGGTCACTGATGTAATGAATGTCATACCAGGAAATATTAACGCGGTCATAATTCAATGCCATCAATCTTTCAAAGTATCTTCTAACTTTGTAATAAGCGATTTCTTTACGGTTCAGGGAAGAAACTCCCATTTCAGCACCTGGTGCAAACAGTTCTTCTGCCCTGTCCATAACGCGGTTTGCCTCTGAGAATTGTGTTTCTTTACTTCCAATGATACTGATGTATTTACTTAAATCTTTTACCTTTTCCAAAGCCAGGGAATCAATCGCCTGCTTTCTGGATGGGCTGATATTATCTGTCTGGGCCGTAGATACTGTCGCTGAAACTAAGAAAAGCAACAGGAAAAGTGGAATATATTTTTTCATTTGATTAGATTTTTCGGTGGATATTATTTTTTACGACGAAGTTCCAATTCAGAAACCCTACCATTATTATCAAGTCTGATGTCAGATATGAAGTTGAGGTTTTTCTTGGTGTCTTTTAGGTAATTCAGGTATTTGTCAATGGTGGTAGGTTCATCATAATCTTTTATACCACTTTCCTCATGGATCACAATCAATACAGGAGTGTTTGCATTGGAAAACATACCTGTAGCCTCTTGGATGGTTCTATTGGCTGCATCATTATTGGAGGAACTTGCAATACTGTTAAAATAATTCTCCAATTTACCAACAGCAACTTCCTCAGCGGATGGGCCTGGAGCAGGTGGTGGTGGCGGTGGGGTTTGTTTCACTTCTTCTACAGGTGCCGGTTCAGGTGCAGCCACAACTTTCTTTTTTCCTTTGCAGGCACCTAGGACTAGCAATCCAAACAGGGCAATTGTCAGTATCCTGCTCAGTGGTGATTGGACGGTTCTTTTTTTCATGTTTAGCTAATTGTTTTTATTTGATTTAAGAGATTGGATAGAATTACACAAATTGCGTTCCATTGGATGATTTCAAACTAATAAGTTTAAGTTTAATGTTTTTGGAACTGCCACATGTAAATTTTTTTGTATTTTTTTAAGTCGCACAAATCTAAGTTAAAATTCTTTATATTTTTTTATTGTTTGCGAGAGGAATATAAAATTTATTTTGACAAAAAAAAAGGCCATGTTTGTCCAAAACACCGTCTTTCCATTTTATCGGTGCTATGCTAATTGAAAATTTCCTTCAATTTGTTTTCCAGACCGGCACCTCTTAAATCTTTGGCGATGATCTTTCCTTCCGGATCCAGCATATAGGTGGCTGGAATTGCGTTGATCTGGTATAAGGCAGCGGCAGCAGAATTGAAATATTTCAAGTCCGAAACATGTGTCCAGGTCAATTGATCTTCTGCGATTGCATTTACCCATGCATCCTTTGTCCTGTCCAATGAAACCCCGAAAACTTCAAAACCTTTGTCATTATATTTATTGTACAATTTGACAACATTCGGATTTTCCTGCCTGCAAGGTCTGCACCATGCTGCCCAAAAATCAATCAGAACATATTTTCCCCTCAGATCTGAAAGGTTTACCAAGTTACCTTCCGGATCAGGAAGTGTAATTTCCGGAGCCAATTGACCGATAGATAAAGCCCTCATTTCGTCAAGTTGATGGGCCATTACTTGAATCATCTTAGTATCAGGGTATTTTTCATTGAGGTCCGAAATTAATTCATCTACAAATAAAAAATCATTTTTGAGGTTTAACATTGAAATTCCTGCCATGGCAGCAAAGCTACCGTTCATGCCTTCCAAAGTTTCCTTTACTTTTTTACCGTGAGTCTCTTCGAGGGCCATTGCTTTATTTTGGATTCCTTTAATGGCATCCTGGTCCCTTTTGCTCATGGCTTCAAAATAGGAATCATTTAATTCATTGAGTTGATCCTGATAATCGGTCATCAATGATTCTATCTTCTGCATATTTTGGGAATCTTCCGATCCTTCCACTTTCAAACTGTTCTCATCATTGAAGTCATAAAAGACCTGAACATTTTGATCATAAAGCGCCAACCTTACAATCTTTTTGTCCATCAAATTCAATTCATAAAATCCGGGACCTTCCAATTTAAGCTGATAATCAAATTTTCCACCTTTATTCAAATCAAGGTCAGCAATGGTCTGTGTACTGTCATCCACAAATTGTGATAACTGAAGTTTTCCTTCTGAAGCATTGGTCAGAGTTCCAGAAACTTTTACAGTCCCATCAAAAACCCTCTTATCATCCTTAGAACATGAAATCAAGGTCAAAAGGACAATGAATACAGGTATTTTCATTAAATATTTCATCTAAATAAATTTTGTTTTGAATAAACCGTGTAGAATAGCTTAATAACTTTTTGGGTTATGGTATTCCATAAGGTTATTCATGCTGTTAATTTTCAAGTAATTCAGTCAATAATTTGGTTGCGACTTTGGGATCTGCCTTACCTTGGGATTTTTTCATCACTTGCCCCATAAACATCCCCATCAACCCCTTTTTTCCCGATCTATATTCTTCCACTTTGCCTACATTTTCGGCCAGAACACGCTCTACAATTGGTTTCAATGAACCTTCATCACTCTCTTGGATCAGGTTCAGATCTTGGGCAATTTCCAATGGTGATTTAGATGTACTATTGAGCATTTCAGGATAAATTTTCTGAGATGCAACTGAAAAGCTCACTTTTCCTTCCTCAATAATTGATATCAGTTCTGCCAGACTTTTTGCTTTTACAGGAAAGTCTGAGATATGTAAGGTGAGTTCATTCAAATAAGATTTGACAGGTCCCATCATCCAATTGGATGCGGCTTTAAAGTTTTGGGTGTGGGAACATAAATTTTCAAAATAAAGCGCTATTTCTTTGGAATCTGTCAATACCCCGGCATCGTACTCCGGCAATCCATATTCATGGACAAATTTATGGAACAGCTCCCTTGGTAATGGAGGCATAGCTGTTCTGACACTTTCAAGCCATTCTTCTGAAACTATTACGGGACTGAGATCAGGTTCAGGAAAATACCGATAATCATTCAGGTCTTCTTTGGTCCTCATGCTGGCGGTGGTACCGGAAGTAGCATCAAAAGTCCTGGTTTCGGATATTATTTCCTCACCCGCCTCTGCCAACTGAACCTGACGCTCAAATTCATGTTCTATCGCACGGCTTACATTTCTAAAGGAGTTCATGTTTTTGACCTCCACTTTTTTTCCGTACTCAGGCGCTCCCTTCAACATTACTGAAATATTGGCATCGCACCTCAAAGAACCTTCTTCCATATTGCCGTCACATATATCAAGGTAACGTACCAGTTTTTTGATTTCTACCAAATAAGCATAAGCCTCATCCGAGGAGCGCATATCCGGCTCTGAAACTATTTCAATCAGCGGTACCCCTGCCCTGTTAAAATCCACCAAGGTATCCACTTCCCCTGCCAAGTGCATGGATTTGCCGGCATCCTCTTCCATGTGAATCCTTGTCAAAGCAATTGATCTTTTTGTACCATCCGGCAAGGTGATCGGCACATGGCCACCAACACAGATAGGGTTTTTATCCTGGGTTATCTGATATCCCTTTGGTAGATCCGGATAGAAGTAATTTTTTCTGGCAAAAATATTATTTCTTGTAATTTCGCTTTCACAAGCCAATCCCATTTTGATGGCATATTCCACAGCCTTCATGTTGACCTTGGGCAGTGTGCCCGGATGTCCTAATGTAAGGACTGAAATATGCGTGTTTGGAAGATTCCCGTATTCGGTGGAATCAGAAGTGTACATTTTACTTTTGGTCAAAAGTTGGGCGTGAACTTCTAGCCCTATCACCAATTCATATTTATTTTTTATATCTGCTGGAAGCATATCAAATCAAACTATTATTAATCACCCAAAATTGGGTCCAAATTCAACCAAAACCAAATTAACGGTCTTCATTTACATTAACCCTGCATTGTCATATTTACATGGTCACAATAACATATTTGTTTTATGGCAAGAAAACCAAGAATATTTTATTAAAATTTCAATAAGTTATTTATAATAAGATCACTTAACAAGTAGGGTCAAAGGCCATTAAACATCAACCTTGCCTTTTCCAATACTTTTGGCAATCCGGAAACATCCTTACCCCCTGCCGTGGCAAAAAAGGCCTGACCTCCACCACCGCCTTGAATTTCTTTGGCAAGCTCCCTAATGGCAGTCCCTGCGTTCACCCCTTTAGATTTGACCACCGCTTCATCAATGATGACCGCAATTTGTGGTTTCCCATCAATTTCTGCTGCCAAAACTGCTACCAGATTTTCGGTTTCGTTTTTCAATTCAAAAGAGATTTTTTTAAGGGCATCTGTATTTGGGAAATTGGCTTGTGCAAAAAGAAAATTGATTCCGTTGATATTTTCAACCTGCTTCATAAGGTCCTCTTTTACCAAAGAAGCTTGGCTAAGATGTAAAGCCTCGATTTCTTTTCTGAGTTCATTACGCTCAGAGATCAAGGATTCGATGGATTTTTTCAGGTCTTTAGGATTTTTTAACATTTCCTGAATTTCTTTCAGTAGTGATAATTGGCCATTGACCATTTGCTCGGCAGACTCAGCTGTTACCGCCTCAATTCTTCTTACACCAGCTGCAATGGAAGATTCTGAGACAATTTTGAACTGACCGATTACGCCTGTGGAAGGTACATGTACCCCACCACATAGTTCCACCGAAAAATTCTTATCAAAAGTAATCACCCTAACAAAATCCCCATATTTTTCTCCAAACAAAGCGGTTGCACCTTTTTCCTTGGCTTCTTCGATGGGAACATTCCGCTGCTCTTCCAATGGGATATTTTGCCTGATCTTGGCATTCACAATATTTTCAACCTTGATGATTTCCTTATCGGTCATTTTGGCAAAATGGGAAAAGTCAAACCTCAGCAATTCTTCATTGACCAAAGATCCCTTTTGTTGAACATGACTACCCAAAACCTCCTTGAGTGCAGCATGGAGCAAATGGGTGGCAGAATGATTATTGACTGTTGACTTTCTTTTTTCAACATTTACTTTCGCCGAAAATGTCCGGGAGGGATCAGTTGGAAGCTTGTCCACAAAATGAACAGTAAGGTCATTTTCTTTTTTGGTATCCAATACAAGGATGGTCTCATTGCCATTTTGTAAAATTCCCCGGTCACCGACCTGTCCACCGCTTTCTGCATAAAAGGGTGTCCTGTCCAGAACCAATTGGAACCTGTCTCCCTTTTTATCCTTAATCTGTCTATATTTTATGATCCTGCTTTCTGATTCAAGAAAATCATATCCCACGAACTCTACCCCCTCTTCTTCATTGACAATATTCCAGTCCCCGGTTTCCTGTTCTGCAGCAGCCCTTGACCGGGTCTTCTGCTTTTCCATTTCTACTTTAAATCCTGCTTCATCAATGGAAAGGCCATTTTCCCTCGCTATCAAAGAAGTCAGGTCCAGTGGAAACCCATAGGTATCATACAATTCAAAGGCAATTTTCCCATCAATCACCTTGGATCCGGTATGAGACATTTCCTCTTTGATCTGATCGAGTTTTTTAAGCCCGTTATCCAAAGTCCTCAAAAAAGAGGCTTCTTCCTCCATCACTACCTTGGCAATAAAATCCTGCTGAGCAGCAATCTCGGGAAACATGTCTCCAAAATTTTCCGCCAAAAGCGGCAACAACTCATGAAGAAATGGTTTTTGAAAACCAAGAAAAGTGTATCCATACCTGACAGCCCGTCTCAATATTCTTCGGATAACATAGCCGGCTTTGTTATTGGATGGCAGCTGCCCGTCCGCAATCGTAAAAGAAATGGCACGGATATGGTCCACTATCACCCGCATGGCAATGTCAACCTTTACATCTTCGCCATATCCCTTACCCGACTTTGATTCGATCAACTGGATAAAAGGTGTGAACACATCGGTGTCATAATTGGAAGATTTGTTTTGGATGGCCCTCACAAGCCTTTCAAATCCCATCCCGGTATCCACATGCTTGGCAGGAAGTTCCTTTAGACTGCCATCGGTAAGCCTGTTAAACTGCATGAATACAAGGTTCCAGATTTCGATAACCTGAGGGTGGTCATTGTTGACTAAGTCAAAGCCCGGTATTTGAATTCTTTCCTCATCATTCCTTAGATCAATATGTATTTCGGAACAAGGTCCACATGGACCGGTCTCCCCCATTTCCCAAAAATTATCTTTTTTGTTGCCGAATAAAATTCTGTCCCCGGGCACTATAGTACTCCAAAACTGAAAGGCTTCCATGTCTTTTTCAAGACCATCAGCTTCATCCCCTCCAAATACCGAAACGTATAGCCTATCTTTTGGCAGTTTGTAAACCTCCGTTAATAATTCCCAGGCCCATTCAATTGCTTCTTTTTTGAAATAATCACCAAAAGACCAATTGCCCAACATCTCAAACATGGTGTGGTGATAGGTATCCACACCCACTTCTTCCAGGTCATTGTGCTTACCGGAAACCCTAAGACATTTCTGACTATTGGCTACCCTATTGGCTTTTGGCACATCATTTCCCAAAAAGAGGTCCTTAAACTGATTCATACCTGCATTGGTAAACATCAGCGTAGGATCATTCTTTACAACTATTGGAGATGAAGGAACAAACTGGTGATTTTTTGATTTAAAAAATTCTATAAATAAATTTCTGATTTCTTTGGCTTTCATCTAAGCTTTTGACTATGTTCGTATTGTCTAATTAATTTTAATATCTTTGTGGGCTCCTAGATGTAATCACCCACTTACCATAGGGGCACAAAATTAGAAGATTTACCCTGCATTTTACTATGAGTAGAATAAAATATTACTACGATGCCAAAACCTGTAAATACGAACGTTACAAAAGTAGCAAATGGGACATACTGCTCAATATCTTGGGTTTTGTGTCCTTGGCATCCATGATGGCCTTAGGCATCCTTATCATATTCAGTTATTATTTTGACAGTCCAAAAGAGCTGCTGCTCAAGAAGGAAAACCAGGAACTGACTTTATATTATCAGTTATTGGAAGAAGAAGTTTCCAAAATGAACTACATGTTATCGGATCTTCAACAAAGAGATGACAACCTGTACAGGATTATTTTTGAAACCGAACCTGTTCCATCCGAGATCAGAAAAGCCGGAATCGGCGGAACGGAAAGATATAAAGAGATAAAAGATAAGGGTTTAAAACAGGAAGAACTGATCCTGACACTTTCCCAAAAAGTAGATGC
>NZ_JBGTCA010000308.1:0-9737 GCF_041749095.1 Aquiflexum sp.
AAATCAGATGGCATGCCGACTTATCATTTGGCCAATATCGTAGATGACCATCTGATGAAGATCACCCACGTGATCAGAGGCGAGGAATGGCTTCCTTCTGCTCCTTTACATGTGTTGCTGTATAAATATTTTGGGGGGGAAGATACCATGCCGCAATTTGCCCATCTTCCGCTTTTGTTGAAGCCTGATGGAAATGGGAAACTTTCCAAAAGGGATGCCGATAAGCATGGTTTCCCTATTTTCCCAATGGATTGGACAGACCCCAATTCAGGAGAGAAAGCCATGGGATTCCGTGAACAGGGCTATCTTCCCGATGCATTCCTGAATTTCCTTGCATTTTTAGGCTGGAATCCCGGTGACCACAGAGAACTGTTTTCATTGGAGGAGTTGATTGAAGCATTTTCCATTGAAAGGATAGGTAAATCAGGTACAAAATTTGACGTCGATAAGGCAAAGTGGTATAATGAACAATACCTCAGAGCCAAATCAGATGAAGAACTTGCCGCATACCTTATTGCCGATCTTGAAAAAGAAGGTATAAGCTTGGACTTGACCAAAGGAGCCCAAATTGCCCATATCATGAAAGAAAGGGCAACATTTCCGGCTGATTTATGGAAGGAAGGAAAATTTATGATCAATGCGCCGACTGAATTTGATGAAGCAGTGGCTTCCAAAAAATGGAACAATGAAGCCGTGACAGTGTTGGGTTCCTATAAAGAAAAACTGAATCAGTTTACCGGAGAATTCACTCCTGAATCTGCCAAATCCATGTTGGAGGATGCTGCAGGGGAAAACGGGATTAAATTGGGGAAAATCATGCAGGCATTAAGATTGGCAGTAACCGGGGTCGGGGCAGGTCCCGATCTAATGGCTGTGTTCAGCATCATCGGTAAAGAGGAATTGACCAAAAGGATCAATTTTGCGTTGGAAACTTTAAAAGTAAACAGTTAATTATCATGGCAAAGAAATCCAAAAAAGAAGAAAATCCAAAAGTGCATAAAGATCTTGACGGTTTTAAGATGAACATCAACTCTTTTGGAGAAATCTCAAGTAGTTTTCCAATAGATAAAATCAACGAATTTCTCAATAAGAACGTAGAAGACAAAAAGCTAAAAGACCGGGAAGATATAGAGGATATCAAGGATGGGAAGAAGAAAAAGTAAAATTTTGTTAAAAATCCATAATGAAAGGCAAAAAGCACAAATTCAAATTGATTTTGTGCTTTTTTTTTAACTTAACTTGCCAATCATTAAGAATATAAGTAATATTCAGACTTAATTATTAGTAGATTGTTGTTATGAAAAAATTGATTGGACTTTTGATATTGTTTTGTATTCCTTTTTTGGGCTTTGGACAAACCGGTTCCATAATAGGGAAAGTAACTGACAACCAAACCGGGGAACCGCTTCCCTTTTGTAATGTATTTATCAACAATACCACCATTGCGACAACAACGGATTTTGAAGGTAATTATGAATTGAAAGAATTACCGGAAGGGGAATTTGAAATTGGATTTTCTTTTATTGGTTACGAGGCAATCCAAAAACCCGCTTCAATCAAACCGGGCGGTCAATTGACCATCAATGTGGCATTGGTCTCCCTTGAACAGGAACTTTCGGATGTGGAAATCAAAGCTTCAAGGGACAGGGCCTGGGAGAGGGATTTGAGGAAATTCAGAAATTTTTTCCTGGGCAATGATAATATGGCGTCTCAATGTGAAATCCTCAATCCATGGGTTATTGATTTTCCGGATGACAATACCAATAACAATTTCAGGGCGATTGCATTTCAACCTATCGAAATCAAAAACAATGCATTGGGTTATTCCCTGACTTTTGACCTTAAAGAATTTGTATTTACTCCCCAGAACAGTATCATTTCCGGTGCCACGAGATTTATGGAATTGGAAACCGATAATTCCAAAACCAAACAACTTTGGCAAAAAAACAGACTGGATACCTACCTAAAATCCCCTGCCAACATGTTCAGGGCAATGATCCAAAACAACCACAATCAAGAGGGCTTTTATCTTTATGGGGACAAAGCCGGGGGTTCGGCCAGTAGGAACCTCAGATCAGATGTATTTTCCAATGAACTCGGAAATTCCATTGTGGAATATAAACCTGAAAATCTGGTAAGTCCGGGCAAAAAGCCAGGTGAATTTCGAATCTTGATGAAAGGAAGGATTGAGATCCACTATGAAAAAGGCTATGCAACGGTAAATACATATAAAGATGCTCCTTACCCAATTTCCTGGCTTGAAGTAAAAGGAAATTATGTGAATATATCTTCAAATGGCATGGTGCTTAATCCCAAAGATGTCACCTTCTCGGGGGATATGGACAAAAGTAAAGTAAGCGCTTTGCTTCCTATGGACTATAAACCAAATCTTGGAGACAGAATAGATGTCCAATTAGCAAAAGACGCCAACAGCCTTCAGGAAAAAGTATATCTTCATACCGATAGGCCTTATTACTACAAAGGCGATCAATTGCTGTTCAAGGCCTATTTCCAATTTGCCAATCCTGAATTGAAAAGGGAACTGAGCAAAATACTCTATGTCGAATTGATATCAGGAAACAGGGATTTAATAGTTCAGAAAAAATTCAAAATAGAAAACGGACAAGCTGTTGGGGAGATTTTCCTTCCTGACACTTTGAAACAAAAGGAATATTATCTAAGGGCATATACTTCCTGGAACCGAAACTATGGACCTGAATCCTATTTTGTTAAGGCCCTTCCTGTCCTATCTACTTATGATAGAATATTGTCTTCTGATAAGCCGCAAGATCCGGACGTACCGATAAAAACGTCTTTTGTTTCAGACAAGGAAAGTTATGGCAAAAGAGAGAAAGTGTCATTGCTGGTTTCTCTCAAAGATGAGGATGGCAGACCGGTTTCTGCTAACCTTTCGGCTTCTGTTAGAGATACCCATTATGCTTCAATCATTCCTGAATCAGTGAACATTGAAAATAGCCTGATGTTGCTGGAAGTTCCCAAAAATATCACGACCGAAAAATTCAATTTTCCAATAGAAAGGGAATGGAATGTGTATGGTCGGTTTCTGAACGAAAAAGCAAAACCAACATCGACACCGTTTACTGTTTATTTGAATAATTTTGAAGGAATGTTGGAGCTGGAATCTGACAAAGATGGCAATTTTGTGCTGGAAGAACTGGACTTCTATGGACCGGTTGATTTTGCATTTTTGGCCTTGGACAAAAAAGGAAGAACCTTTGGTTCCTTTGAGCTCATTCCCAGGCTCAACCCTCCGTTTTTTGTTCCCTCTCACATTGATTTCCCTAAGATCAGTACCACCAATGAATCGATTTTTGAAGGAATGGAAGAGGAAGAAGAAACTGTCGTTCTGGAACAGGTCACCATTGAAACACAAAAAGAAGATTATACCAAACGGGCAATTTATGGCAGGGCTGACCATGTGGTCAGTGGGGATAAGCTGAACAGAAACGGTTCTGTCAGCGATTTGTTGAACAGCCTAAAAGCGCAGATTCCAGGTATGTCGGTCACCACCACACTACAAATCCGGATCCGGGGAGGCGCTACTTCAGCCAACCTTTCCATGGAACCTTTGGTGATGGTAGATGGGGCGGTGATGCCTTCAGGACCAAGCGCCAGGGCTGCGGATAACATTGCAGGCATCAATCCCAATGACATTGACAGGATCGAAGTGGTCAGTAGGATGAGTTCCATGATGGGTGATCTTGGAAGAAATGGAATAATTGCCATTTATCTCAAACGAGGAGTTTCAGAAACTCCTGTTCTTAGTGGGAACACCCCTGGATTGAATAGTCTGGAAATCGATGGGTTTGGTTATGGGGGAAGTTTTGTACCCTTTGACTACAGCTTGGAAGAGGAGCATCCTGAGATTGACCAAAGGGTAACGCTATATTGGAATCCATATTTGGTCACAGACTCCGATGGAGGGCAAGTAAATTTGGAGTTTTACACCAATGATTCTGATAGCCCAAAAATTGTGGTTGTAGAGGGCCTGACCATAGATGGTAAGCCGATAAGTGCTACCCACATCATTCCATCAAAAAAATAGATCCTGAGTGCTTTTGAAAAGATTAATAAACAATCCCTAATTTTGGAAATGCATCTTAAAAGCGTTGTTTTATTGTTTTTGATTTTGATGGGATTTTCCGAAGCTTCCGAAGCCCAGACAAGTTTTGGGATCCGGGGTGGATATTCTTCATCGAACATTACTTACAGGCATGCACCTGGCAGACCACCCATACGGACCTCTGGGATTACTGCCCCGACATTTGCCTTTGTACTGGAGCATTTTGGCAATAAAAATGCAGGGATACAAATCGAATTACAGTACCTAAAGTTAGGCTACACCCAAGAAGATGAACTTACTTTGGCTGTCAATCAATCGGAATGGGATTACCTTAAAGTTCCTTTTCTCTCTAATTTCTATGCAGGAAGAGGGGGCAGGTTCCACATCAAGCTTGGGCCCCACTTTGGATATCTGATGAATGCAACTGATACACAAAGAAATTTCGAAGGACCGACTATAATGCCCACCTATGGAGGGCTTCAAGATGATCCGAGGAAATTTCTATATGGACTGACCGCAGGTGCGGGATTGTCTAAATTGTTTGGGAAAAGTACTTTGGCAGGGGATGTCAGGTTTTCCTATGAATTTGGAAGGCCTGAAAAACAGGATAGGATTTTTGATATGAATTCTACCAATATTGAGATTACACTCACCTATCTTTTCCAAGTTGCAAAATCAAAATTCCAAAATTAAACCTGAAAGGAACTTATCCGCTGCTTTGATGGTATAAGGGAGTAAGCATCCAAAAAATGACCAATCATGTTACAAGCACAGAAAAGACCCGTACATATTTACCTTGAAGCCAATCCCAATCCCAATTCTTTGAAGTTTGTGGTAAACTTTATGTTGGCAGATGAAGGAGTGAGCTTTGATTACCCGGATCAGTCCAGTACTGATAATTCCCCTTTGGCCCATGAGTTGTTTAATTTCGCTTCGGTGGATAGGGTATTCATCGCTTCAAATTTTGTCACTGTAACCAAAAAAGGAGATGTGGATTGGATAGAGATCCAGGATTTCATCAGAGATCATATCAAAAAATATCTGGAAGCGGGCAAAGCTGCTGTTCAGTTCAATTTTGACAAGGATCCTCTTTTTGATGAAAATGATTCCGAAACTGTCAAAAAAATCAAAGGTATATTGGACGAATATATCCGTCCGGCTGTGGAACAGGATGGCGGCGCCATTGTGTTCCATAGTTTTCAACATGGTATTGTCAAAGTATTGTTGCAGGGAAGCTGTTCAGGATGTCCATCAAGTACTGTAACTTTAAAAGCCGGTATCCAAAACCTTTTGACCAGAATGCTTCCTGAAGTCAAAGAAGTGCAAGCAGAGGGCGTCTGATCTGATGTTTCGGGGTAATTGGACGTGGACGTATTTGGGCCTGATCGGTATTCTGATCAGGCATTTTGCCATTAAATACCCTGTGAGGACAGAGGCCTTATATTCCCGGACTTTTTTCCCCGGGATCAGAAACCTGGTGGACAAATCCATCTCACAATTGCCTTTTGCCACAGTTTATATTTTTGTTGCATTTGTCTTTGTTTTTATAGGGATCTATATCTATCATTTTATAAGAAAAGAAGGTTGGAAAAATAAATTGGGATATTCCATCAGGTCTTTGAGCAATTCCCTTGGGGCACTCATATTTCTATTTTTGATCCTGTGGGGATATAACTATCAGAGAATTCCCATTTTTGAACAGATCGGAATAAAACCTTTGACACTGAATCAGGAACAACTAATGGGTGAATTACATTTGACCCGAAGTATCCTCAACCAATTGCGGGGCAATATCGAAGAGGACACTGTGGCCATAGAAAGCATCATGGACTATGCCGACCTGGAAAAACTGGTAAGAGCCAATATGCGGGAGAATCTCTATTTGTTGGGACTGAATTTTACCGGAGAGCCACGTACCAAGCAATTCTATCCTGCCGGCTTTATGAGAAGGATGGGGATTTTGGGTATTTATTTTCCCTTCACTGCCGAAAGTTATATTGACCCAACTTTGCATCCTCTGGAGAAGCCTTTTACCATTGCCCATGAAATGGCGCATAGCTATGGCGTAACGGATGAGGGGGAGGCCAACTTCATCGGGTGGGTAATTTGCTCCAATTCTGATGACCCTTTGTTGCAATATTCGGGACAGTTGAGGTTGCTGCGCTATCAGATGAATGACCTATATAGGATGTCTAAGGAAGATTTCACTGCTTTTTACAAGACTTTACCGGCAGGTATCCGAAATGACCTGATTTCCATTCAGATCGCCCAGCAAAAAATCAAACCCTTCAACTTGGACATCAGCCGCAAATCCAATGACCTCTTCCTCAAAACCCAAGGAGTCAAAGCCGGCGTCAACAGTTATCAGCAGTTGCCCATGTTGGCTTTTGCTTGGAGAAATAGTTTGAATGAGTAGAGAATAATGTAAGTGGAGGAAATTTATATTTGAAAATCCTTAACCATTTCATTTGGGTAATATTTTATCAATATCCTGCCTACCAATTATGGACATTATTTCAACCGTGTTTCCATGAATTCGAAAATAAATACTGTCGGCTCCACATACACATCTTCTATATCCTTTCCGAATTGAATCTACGCTCTGATACTGATATGGATTGTCAGAAATTTTTTCAAACTGATCAAAAAATGCCATATAATAAAGATCAGCTTGGTTTTCTCCAAATATTCGGATTCCGTAATGATGGATCCTAATTAAATCGGCTTTTGCTTCTTCGGTCAATCTATAATTTCCCATTTCAGCGGAATTCTTTTTTAGATTGTGCAAGAATTTCTTCTCGTGTCATTTCTGTAAATCCACTTTGTTCAGCCCTAATAAGTTTGTTCCGTATCCAGTCTATTTCATTTTGTTTTCCTCTAGCCTGACGAATAAGATCATTTACTAATTCACTTTTGCTGGAATACTCATTACTATCGACTTGTTCATTCAACCAATCCTCATTCGGTTTGGTAAATGATATACTTTGTCTTGTCATAATTTTATTTTTTTTATACTATCTGGTTCAAAAATACATCATTATTGCACCATTATCAATTAATAATAAAAAAGAATTGTATGTCTTTTAGAAAAACATTGTCTTTTAAAATTTAAACTTAAACACTCTAGAAACTTGCAAGAAAAAATTGAAGGGTTTTCAAAACCTCAATTTAATTTCAACCAATTTTGAACTCTAATTTCAGAATTCAAATTTGCCAGATCCCAAATCTAAAATCTAAAATCTCAAATCTCAAATCTTAAATCAAATCTCCTCCAACTGCCTCCTATACATCTGTATCGTATTCTCCAATCCAAAGTACAACGCATCACAAATCAGCGCATGCCCTATAGACACCTCCTCCAAAAACGGTATGCTTTTCTTCAGGAATGTAAGGTTATGCAGGTCCAGGTCATGGCCGGCATTGAGGCCTAAGCCTAATTCCCTAGCAAGAAGCGCAACTTCAACATAAGGTTTTACGGCGGCATTTCTGTCTTTTGGGAAAAGACTGGCATAAGGTTCCGTGTAGAGTTCTACCCGGTCAGTCCCCGTGGTTTTGGCCGGTTCAAAATATTTGCTCTCGGGATTGATAAAGATGGAAACCCTAGTGCCTGACTCGTGAAGTTCAGCTACAATATCCTTGAGCATTTCCTGATGGGTGATGGTGTCCCAACCATTATTGGAAGTAAGTACATGCGGTGGGTCAGGAACCAAAGTGGCCTGTGCCGGTCTGACCAAACGGATGATTTCTATAAATCTTTTGTCAGGATACCCCTCAATGTTGAATTCGGTAGTCACGACTTCTGACAGGTCGATAACATCCTGGTAGCGGATATGTCTTTCATCCGGTCTTGGGTGTACGGTAATGCCCTGGGCGCCAAACCTCTCACAGTCCAATGCTACTTTTACGACATCCGGATTATTACCCCCTCTTGCGTTTCTCAGGGTAGCTATCTTGTTAATATTTACGCTCAGTTTGGTCATTTTCCTAAATTAAAAGATAATTTTGTGACAAATTTACACCTATAACACAAACAACAGGACAATGAGTTTAAAGCCAAGTGTAGAAAGTGAAATTAAAAAAGCCATGTTGGCCAAGGACAAAGACAGATTGAGAGCGCTTAGGGCCATCAAGTCTTTGATTTTGTTGGAAGAGACCAAAGGTGGCAGTAAAGGGGAAATTACATCCGAAGATGAAATGAAACTGCTGACCAAGGCAGCCAAACAAAGAAAAGATTCCGCCGACATTTACAAGCAGCAAAACAGGGAAGACCTGTATGCCGTGGAAATGGCCGAGCTTGAAATCATCAATGAGTTTCTTCCCAAACAGTTGACCGATAATGAACTGGAAGCAGCCTTGAAAAAAATAATCAGCGATGTAGGTGCCGAAGGTCCCAAGGACATGGGTAAAGTAATGGGAGCAGCGACAAAGGAATTGGCAGGAAAAGCAGACGGCAAAGCCATTTCCCAGAAAGTGAAGGCCTTATTGGGTTGATGTAAAAAAGGGATGTTGGATCTGATCATCATTGTTTTTCTGGCTATGGGAGCCTATAGCGGTTTCAAGCAGGGATTGTTTATCAGCATCCTATCTATCGTTGCCTTTATCATAGCCGTCATTCTTGCCTTCCATTTCATGGATTGGGGAACGGCTTTGTTGGCAGAAAGGGTGGATCAGCTTACTTTTTTTCTACCATTTGTGGCTTTCCTGATGATATTTCTTGGTGTGATCTTGATCATCAGGGGCTTGGCTTTTCTGGTAAAGAAAACTTTGGATTTCACCATTCTGGGTTCGGTGGATAGTGTGGCAGGGGGCATTCTCGGAATTTTCAAAACAGCCTTTATTCTGAGTCTTTTGCTGTGGATAGCCAATTCTTTTGAGTTTTTTGTTAATCAGGAATGGGTTGAAGACTCAAAATCATATAGCTATATCCAGCCTATTGCTCCCTTCGTCATCATGTATTTGGATCAGTTAACCCCGATCATCAAAGATACCATTGCAGGTATTCAGGAATTGGTAAAGTTAGCCGCAGATGGTACTGTTGATCGATAATTTTGATTCCTTTTCCCATATACTCGCTGATTATTTCAGACAGGCGGGTTTGGATCTGGAAATTTTCAGAAATGATGTTGCGCTCGAAATTCTCAAAAAAAGAGATTGGGATGGGTTGATTTTGTCTCCAGGACCTGAAATTCCGGCCAAGGCAGGAAATTTACTACAGATTTTGGAATATTATCATGACAAAATACCCGTCCTCGGCATTTGTTTGGGACATCAGGCCATTGGAGAGTTTTTTGGTGGGACGTTGGTTAAATCCAAAAAACCGGTACACGGCAAAGTACACCCGGTTTTCAAGGTAAATGAGCATGAAATACTAAAAGGAATTCCAATAACTTTTGAGGTAACCCGGTATCATTCATTAGAAATCACTGATATTCCGGATTCAATTGAGGTACTTTTGGAAACTAAGGACAATGAGATCATGGCCATGGTCCATAAATCACTCCCTATAGTTGGAATCCAATACCATCCTGAGGCGGTTCTCACCCAATATGGACCTAAAATTATAGAAAATTGGATCAAATATTATCGAGTAGGCTTTCCAACATATCATTCAGTATAAAAGAATTTTTTCGGTAAAAAAAGCTTTATCCAAACT
>NZ_JBGTCA010000309.1:0-5440 GCF_041749095.1 Aquiflexum sp.
GACCAACTTGGTAAACTCCTTGGACAGCAATAATACCAATGAACTTACCGAAGCTCCCAAAGCTTTTCTGATGCCGATTTCCTTCCTACGCTGTTCTGCTGTATAAGCCGTCAAGGCAAACAATCCCATACAGGCAATAAAAATCGCAAATCCTGTAAATGCCGCAAAGACCTTCCCTATCCTTGTCTCCGATGCATACATGGATGCAAACCGCTCATCCAAAAATTCATAGGCAAAGGGCTGTCCTGGTGCGAGTTCTTTCCATTTGTCCTCCACCAATTGCAGTACTTCCTGTGCATCCTGCGACTTGAACTTAAAGGAAGCAATACCGGATGGATTGGCATCCACAAATAGCATCACTGCCCCGATATTTTCCTTTAAGGACTCAAAATGAAAATTCTCGACCACTCCGACCACTGTTTTGACCTCCAGGTCATCTGTATTCAATCCCGAAACATTATCCCCTGAAAACGATGAGATTTTCTGACCTATCGGATCCCCTTCAAAGTTAAAGTTTCTCACCGCTGTCTCGTTGATAATCACCGCTGAGGAGTCAGAAGGGAAATCCAAAGAGAAGTCCCTTCCCTGTATTATCTTCATTCCCAAAGTCCTGACATAATCAAAATCCACTTTCCAGTTTTGTATAGATACCATATTTTCCTGGTCTTGAATATTCCTGCCCATTACCCACCAAGGATCGTCCGATCTGTTGGTACCTGATACCGGAAGAAATCCACTTAGAGTCCCATTTTCGATCATTGAACTCCCCAAAACTTCCTGTTTGAAAGTTTGCTTTTGACCTCCCAAAGCATACATGTCATGCACCATGATAATCTGATCTTTGTTGAATCCCAGATTTTTGTTTTGGATAAAGTTCATTTGGGAAAAAAGCACTATCGTACAGAAAATCAGGATAATCGAAATTGAAAACTGAAATACCACCAAGGAACTTCTTACCGCAGCGCTTTTAATTCCACTGGAAATATCGCCTTTCAATACTTTGGCAGGCTTAAAACCTGAAAGAAAAAGTGCCGGATAAATCCCTGCGACCAAGCCAACTAATATCGCTCCAAACAGCAGACAGCCATAGAAAATGATGGAATCAAGCGGCAAACTTAAATTTCTACCTGCCAGTTCATTGAAAAAAGGAAGCAAAAGAGAAGCTATAAAAACCGCCATGATAAAAGAAATGAAACTCATCAAAAAGGTCTCGGTCATAAATTGGAAAATCAATTCAGACCTACCCGAACCCATGCTTTTGCGAACTCCAACTTCCTTGGCACGATTGGAGGATTTTGCGGTTGCCAAGTTCATAAAATTGATACAGGCTATCAATAGGATGAATAGCGCAATGGCAACAAACAAATACACATAAGTACTGGAAAAATTGGCCTTGAACTCTCCCAACAAATCACTGTACAAATGTATATCCAACAAAGGCTGAAGCATATATTCCACTTTATTGCCACTGGCTTTGAATTGCTCGATGGTAAAATCTTCCCCAAGCACCTGCTTCATAACTGGGATTAAATGCTTTTCTGACATCGCAGCTATCTTTTGATCCATTTCATTTTTATCTGCGTTGGGGTTGACCAGAATATAGGTCTGGAAATTATTACCGATCCAATTTCCTGACTTTGCTTCAGGCAATCCCTCAGCGGCTAGCAGAACATGAAAATTAAAATGGCTGTTTTCAGGAATATCTTCATATACAGCAGTGATCTTGTAGTCTGTTTTATTATCCAGTATCAAGGTTTGCCCCACGGCATTTTCACCTTTAAAAAACTTATCCGCCATGGTTTGACTGATGAGGATGGTATTGGGTTCGTCCAATGCTCCCTGCTTGCTTCCCTCCATCAAAGGAATGTCGAACACATCCAAAAAGCCTTTTCTTGCAAAGATTACATCAGATTCTTTGATATTGTCCTCATACCTTTTGATCAAAAAAGATCCCTGATTTCTGAAATGCACCGCAGCTTCCACTTCGGGGATTTCCTCCATCAAGGCATCAGCCATAGGTGCAGGTGCATAAGTCATTTTCATGGCATTGCCACCAAAGACAATATCAGAAGTTACCCGGTAAATCCGCTCCGCATTTGGGAAATGCCTGTCATAACTCAATTCATTGCGAACAAAAAGCGCTATGATCAGGCAAAGGGCAATGCCCAAAGACAATCCCAAGACATTGATGATAGAAATGCTCTTGGTTTTCCAAAAGGTTCTCAGTGCAATTTTTAGGATGTTTTTTAGCATGGGGTATGGGTTTGTTTTGGTTTGTAGGGTTTTGGTCTTTGTACAAAATACCAAGAATCTTGTACCAAGATTGGAACCTCGGTCCTGTCATGTAACCCTTTGATTTTATTTGACATTTTTTTCAGTTTCACGATTTTTTGGACAATACTTTCTGGGGTATATTGGCCTCTTTTTCATGATTTTCTAAATCGCCCGTGCCTACGGCACTTTGGATACTTACACTTAATCCCTAATCCCGGCAATAAATTACCGGGCTATTACATCGGTCATGCCTACGGCATTAGTCTTTTTTCTAATCTCCCGCATCTAATCTCACCGATACTCGGGGCTGGCTTTGTTTCTTGGTTCTTGGCTCTTGATTCTTGTATCTTGTATCTTGGCTCTTGAATACGTGATACTTAATACTTGATACTTTGACCTTTCCTCCCTCATTCTTCATCCTTTCCTTACTCACTCTTCAATATCTCCGCAGGATTAGTCTTGGCTACTCCTAGGGAATGGAATCCGACTACAAGCAGGGCCAATATCAGGACACCAAATCCTACTCCTAAGAACATCAGATAGGGCATATCTATTTTGTAGGCAAATTCCTGTAACCACATATTACTCAGGTAATAAGCTGGGTATGCGGCTAGGCCAAAAGATATTAATACCAGCCAGAAGTACTGTTTACTGACCAAGGCGATGATTTGAAGAATACCTGCCCCCAATACTTTTCGGATGCTGACCTCTTTTGTTCTTTGTGCAATGGTAAAAGAGGACAAGCCAAACAATCCCAAGATGGAAATAAGAATGGCCACTATTGCTGCAAAGCCAAGGACTCCCTGGATTTTTTTATCTTCTTCATAAAATCCTTCCAACATCTCATCAATAAAATTAAAACCTGAAGCTTCATAAGGAAAGGCCTCTTCCACCATGGATTCCAGCCTCTGCTTCGCATAGGCGAGATTTTGTTGATTGGATACCTTTGTGGTAAGTATAAAGTGGTAATCAGGTTGATAAATCAAAACTATGGGCATGATTTCCTCTTTCAGATTGCGGGCATTAAAATTTTCTACCACCCCAACAATGGTATTTTGCCCTCCACGGAAGTTGATGGTCTGACCTATCGCATCTGCAGGTTCCGGCGATCCAATAGCTTTTAGGAAATTACGGTTGACAATAATTTCATTGTTCACATTATTAGCCTTTCTTCCGGCCAATAATAAAATCCCATTAACAGACACAAAAGCTGAATCCACATTCATAACCTGCACATTCAGTTGCTGCTCCACGGAATCCACCATGGCATATGCGTCAGAGGTCCAAATGGAATGGGAGGACACCAAATTGTTGCCAAGACTTACACCCTCAACGAAACTTTCATTTCGGAGCCTTTCTGCCAACAATTCTCTCTGGGACCTATCTCCCATAAATGGGAGGTTTGTGTACATTACCGCTTCTTTTTCAAATCCCAAAGGCTGAGAGCTGATAAAGTTCAATTGGCTGGTTAAGACCAACACCATGATGATAAAAGTGATGGAAACGGTAAACTGCAATACCGCCAGATTTTTCCTCAGAAATACCCCAAGGGAAAAACCATGTTGATGAAGTAATTCTCCCTTGAGCGCCCGCTGAGGTTGATAGTTGGCCAAAACAAAACCCGGATACAATCCGGAAATCACTGTTAGGATGATGGCATTTGCAGCCAGGAAAAACAGACTCAATTGACTAAGAAACGAAACTTCGAAATTTGCGGGAAGGTAATCTGCAAAATAGTTTTTGATCAAATCGGCGATAAATATGGAAACCGCCGATGCAATGACCACCAAAACAAAAGTCTCACTCAAAAATTGAAAGATCAGTTGACCGCGATTGCTGCCCAGGGTTTTTCTTATTCCTACTTCCTTGGCCTTATTGATTGCCAAAGCAGTTTCCAGATTTATAAAATTCAGGCAGGCCAACATCAAAATAATGATCCCTATGTAAATAAGCCCATTCAAAAGGGTTTTTGAAATAGTCGTATCATCGTAGTTTAGGCTGAAATGAATTTCGGAAAGAGGTTCTCCGATAAAATCCGGGTGGCTATCCTGTTCACTAAAGTATTTTTTGGCCAAAACAGCAAGGGCTTCATCCAAATTTGCTTTACCGGAATTTTCGGCAACTTTAACAAACAACTGACTGGCGGTGTTCAAATTGGTCCAACTGTGAAGGCCATACCAATCCTCTTTTTCCTTCTTGGCAATGGTACTGAAGGAAATAAAATCAGTAAAGATAAAGTCCGTGTTTTCAGTGTAATCAGCCACAACACCCTTGACCTGTGCATAAATGGAATCTGAAGCATCGATCCATAGAATTTCTTTTCCCAAAACATCATTGGCTCCTAATCCGGGGAAATACTTTTGTAAACTGGCTTCGGAAATCACCGCAGAATAAGGTTCCTGTAGGGCCGTTTGGGGGTTTCCGGAAAGCCAGTCTCTTTGAAAAATCTCAAAAAATCCCGGATTGGAAAAGGCAACCTTATCACTTCTTCCAATTACTTTGTTTTGCTCGGGTATGCTCACCATGGTCTCGTACAGGACGTATATCCTGCCTTTATTTTCGATAAAGGAAAGTTCCTCATCAATCACTTCTCCCAAAGGCCCATTGGTGGCGGGAGATTGAAAGGAATTTCCGGGTTCCCATTCTTCAACAGTATTGATCCTGAAAATCCTTTCGCTATCCGCATGAAATCTATCAAAACTATAAGCATGCCAGACCACTGTAAAAATCACCAGACAGATGGCAATGCCCAAAGATAGACCCAACACATGGACCAAAGTCCGGAGTTTATTCCGCTTGATATTTCTGATGGCAATGATGAGGTAGTTTTTTAGCATGGCTATTTAGTTTTTTGATATGGTGGGAAGTTTGGAAGTCCGGAGTTGGAAGACTGAGATTTTCTTCGGTCTTCCGTCCCTAGACTTAAGTTGCAGAAACTCATATTTTCAATTCCATTAATCATCTTTTAAGGTATCCACAGGATTCATTTGTGCTGCCCGGATGGATTGGCCTGTGACGATAAATACCACCAAACCCAAGCCCACTATCAGGATCAAAACAAAATTGAACCAAGAAGGCCATTGTCTTACCGCAAACTGTGATATCCAACCTTGCATCACATACCAACTCAAGGGCAGGGCCAATACAGCACCCAAAAGTGTGATGA
>NZ_JBGTCA010000310.1:0-1826 GCF_041749095.1 Aquiflexum sp.
CATAAAAGAAAAAACTCTGACAGATTATTTCAGTCAAAGTAAATATAAACAAGCTGAGGAATCTTTAAGGGCTTGGATTTATGAAGTCAGATTCTCTTTATGGGGGAACTCAAATGAATTGAAAGCAAAATACGGCAATGCCAGCATCATCAGTTCCAAAAGAGTTGTATTCAATATAAAAGGCAATGACTATCGATTGATTGTTGATATTGAGTATAAATTAAAAATAGTCTTTGTTGTTTGGTTTGGAACTCATGCGGAATATAATAAGATAGATGCAAAAACGGTACACTATGAAAATTAAAATATTAAAGTCAAAACAAGAATATGACAATGCTTGTGAGCGAATTTACGCCTTGATCCAAAGCACAGAAAAAGCCATTGAACCGGAAAGTCCGGAAGGGGAGGAATTGGAACTTTTGTCTATGCTTGTCGAAAAATATGAGCAAGAACACTTTCCTGTCGGAGCGCCAAATCCAATAGAAGCAATTAGGTTCAGAATGGAACAGATGAATCTAAAACAGGTAGATATTGCTCCGTTATTGGGAGGTAAAACAAGGGTATCTGAGATTCTGAATGGGAAGCGTGCATTGACCCTTAAAATGATAATTCTATTGAACAGATATTTGGGAATACCCTTGGAGTCACTGATTGCCGGAAATAAGGATGTAAAACTGGAGCCAGAATCACAGGATAAAATTCTGGGTATTGCGGCTATCAAAAAGTATTTTTCCGGGTCCAAGGCTGCGATGTTTTAAGCGAATTGGAGTTTTTTTTCAGTAGGATTCCTATTGTATCCAAGTTTGCTTTTGGCAAGAGGATGGAGGACAAAGCAATAAAATTTCATTAAATCCCGTGGGCAATTCTTGATAGCCTATTGATAATTAAATTATAACGTTCTTCTTGCTGCTCATAAAAAAGGTTTCCTATAATCCCTTCTTTTAAACTTTTACTTTCAATGATTTTGGTTGCACATTCCATGAGATATGTTTTAACTCTTACTTCCGCCTTTATAACTTGTTCACTTATATCAGAGCGGTGATTGAATAAATATACAATGTCTTCATAGTCGTGGCTGGCCCAAAGGTCTTGGATACCCCGATCAAAGAAGGCGTCAAATTTTGCTGCCAGAAAGTAAGAAAGTGGTAAAAGACGAATCTTCAAATCGTCAAAATCATAGGAAAAAGCCTGATCAATACCTTGTTCAAACCAGCGATTTCCAGGAGCCCACCCAATCGGTACAGTAGCCATGACATCCACCAAAACATCATCATATCGAAAGCGGCATATGACAGAATCCATGGCAGATTGAACAAAACCCCTTGCAACCAAGGCTTCCCGAATCGATTCCAATTCTCCAAGACTGGCTATTTCCATGGTAAGGTCAAGATCCTTTGTAGGTCGTACATCTTCCGCTGAAGGATCATCGATGTACAGGCTCACTACAGCCCCTCCGACAAATACGACTTTTTCAATGATCGGACCCAATGCCAGTGCAATCTTTCTGGTGACCGCGCGGTTGATCTGTGTATTTTTCAACATAACCTATTTTTTAGTTCCTCTGCTGCTAAGTTACGCTCTCTAGCCCGGCCTACCCTTAGGGCATCAATCAAAGCCAAGACTTCGTACAATTCAGGATCTCGGGTAGCCGCATCGATGGCTTTTGGGTATAAGGGTGCAATACTATGACCTCTTACTTGACCAAATGCAGAGGGCCAAACATAGGGTTCATCACTACTGATTAGGTCAGCCAAGGGTGCTGCGCTATGTGCGGTCGGAACTCCTCTGACTATGGGTCCTGGTTGTTGCGGAAAAGCATAGCGTAT
>NZ_JBGTCA010000311.1:0-14449 GCF_041749095.1 Aquiflexum sp.
CCGCTTGGTGCAGGCCTGTTGTATGTCAAAAAGAACAAAATCAATAAAATATGGCCTCTTTTAGCACCATATCAATTGGACCATGCCAACATCAAAAACCTGAACCACACCGGAACCCATCCTGTAGCAACCGACCTGGCAGTAAATGATGCGCTTGATTATTTTGAAATGGTAGGCGCAGAAAGAAAAGAAGCGAGGCTAAGATACCTGCAACGCTATTGGTCTGACCAAGTCAGAAATATCCCCGGGATAAATGTGAATACTCCTGAAGACCCTTCCCGGTCATGTGGAATCGCCAATGTGGGTATTGAAGGAACGGACCCTGGTCAAATGGCCAAAATCCTGATGGATAAATATAAAATCTACACTGTTGGCATTAATTCTGCTGGAGTGGTCGGATGCAGAATCACTCCGAACATTTATACAACTCCAAAAGAATTGGACGTATTCGTAGGTGCTTTAAAAGAAATGGCAAAAGCATGAATGGTTTACTGTTAAAATTAAATGGCAAAACCTAAAACAGGTAAATTTCAAAAACCAAACAACTCAATAACCATTTAACCAAAAATGGCATACAATCCTTAAATAAATAGCAAGAATTCTTGCATCTTATTTCAAACCTTGTAACATTTGTATACGTTTTCCAATTAAATGTCAAACAGCAACAACATAGCCTTTCAATCAAACTCCTCAGCACTGGGTTTCGCTGCTATGTCATTTTTAACTCCTTTGAGGAGATTCAGGAACAGTTTCAGGGCAATGCCCCTGTAATACCTTTGGTGTCCTACGTGGATAACCTACAATAGCATTATCACATATATTTATTCATTTGACCTAGAAAGTCAGCATCTATTCATTTATCTCCAATTGGACAAAATGGAAAATCATTCCTTTATCATAAGACCTGCTACCGAAAAAGACTGTGACTATGCAGAGACCATTACTCTTGAAATGGAAGAGTCAGCAAAAGCGCGCGGAACAGGTATAGCCAAAAGATCCCCCGAATATATCAAAACAAAAATGAAGGAAGGGAAAGCCGTTATTGCCACCACCAAAACAGGGGAATGGGCAGGTTTTTGCTATATCGAAGCTTGGGGTCATGGTAAATTCGTGGCCAATTCAGGTTTGATCGTAGCCCCACAGTTCCGTAGATTTGGCTTGGCCAGTCAGATCAAAAGTGAAATATTTAAATTAAGCCGAACCAAATTCCCGGAATCCAAAATCTTCGGTCTGACTACAGGTGCCGCAGTAATGAAGATCAACTCCGAATTGGGATATATACCTGTTTCATATTCAGATTTGACGGATGATGAGGATTTCTGGAAAGGCTGCAATAGCTGCGTAAACGTTGAAATCCTGAAAAGCAAGGCAAGACAAAACTGTCTTTGCACGGCCATGCTTTATGATCCTTCCAAAAAAGCCAAAGTCCAGGAGGTAGCACTCCGGGAAGATTTCAGGAAAAACATCAAATTATTTGAGCGTTGGACCCGATTGAAAAAATATGTGATGCTCAATATCCAAAAGACAAAAAACAAAACTTTCGGCCTATTTTAAACCAAATGCCATCTCCTTAATGACATTTCAAAAAAAATCCAAAATGAAAAAAACAGTATTAGCTTACAGCGGTGGATTGGATACCACTTTTTGTGCCTTGCATTTATCCAAAGACCTGGGTTATGAAGTCCATGCTGTATTGATCAATACCGGTGGTTTCTCTGCTGAAGAACTTCAAGGAGTCGAAACAAGGGCCAATAGTTTGGGCATTGCCTCCTTTACGGTACTTGATGTTACCAAAACTTATTATGAGGAAGTCCTCAAATACTTGGTGTTTGGAAATGTACTTAAAAACCAGACCTACCCCCTATCTGTCAGTGCCGAGCGAATACTTCAAGCAAAAACTTTAGCTGATTATGCAAAAAAAATAGGGGCCAAATCCGTAGCCCACGGCAGTACCGGTGCAGGCAACGATCAGGTGAGATTTGACATGATCTTTCAGACGATTGTACCTGATATAGAAATCATCACTCCTATCCGTGATCTCAAATTGAGCCGGGAAGAAGAAATAGCTTATCTCAAAAAACATGGTGTTTCCATGAATTTTGAAAAAGCTGCCTACTCTATCAATAAAGGAATTTGGGGCACATCTGTTGGTGGAAAAGAAACTTTGACATCCAATCAGACCCTACCGGAAAGTGCTTGGCCTGTTCAGGTATCTAAATCAGAAAGTGAAGCATTGGAAATCGGATTTGAAAAAGGAGAAATCAAATCAGTCAATGGAAAAACCTATGAAAATCCGGTGGACGCAATTTTAAAGATTCAGGAAATCGCAGCTCCATTTGGAATAGGTAGAGATATCCATATAGGCGATACCATTATTGGAATCAAAGGAAGGGTGGGTTTTGAAGCTGCCGCAGCTTTGATCATCATCAAAGGCCATCAATTGCTCGAAAAACATACCCTGACCAAATGGCAAACTTTTTGGAAAAATCAGTTATCCGAGTTTTATGGAAACCATTTGCATGAAGGCCATTATCTGGATCCTGTCATGAGAAATCTTGAAGCCTTCCTGGAAAGCACTCAGGAGTTTGTAACTGGAACCGTTCAACTGATGCTCCACCCCTACCGTTTCCAATTGATCGGCATTGAATCCAAACATGACCTGATGGCCTCCAGATTTGGTAGTTATGGGGAAATGAACAAAGGATATACAGGGGAAGATGTTAAAGGATTTACCAGAATCCTTGGAAACCAAACTGCAATTTTCCACCAAGTCAACCACCATGAAGAAGATTAAAACAGCAATCATTGGAGCCGCTGGATATACAGGAGGGGAATTACTACGAATATTGGTGCATCATCCAAATTGCGAATTGGTGTATGTGCACAGCAATAGCCAAAAAGGAAAAAAAGTAACCGATGCCCACCCCGACCTAATCGGTGATACGGATTTGGTATTCACCGATAAAGTAGAAACTGAAGGAATCGATGCTGTCTTTCTGGGATTGCCCCATGGTGAGACAAAAGGTTTTTTGGAAACTCATCCCTTTCCCGAAAAAACAGTTATCATCGACCTGAGTACGGACTTCAGGGATGAAAGTAATGGTTTTGTATACGGTCTCCCCGAGGTCAATAAATCCAAAATCAAATCCGCAAAAAAAATAGCCAATCCGGGTTGCTTTGCCACAGGAATTCAATTGGCCTTGGCTCCGGCAGTTGTTAAAGGTTGGGTAAATGATGATGTCCATATTTCGGGTATCACTGGGAGTACAGGTGCTGGCAAAAAATTGGGCGAGACTTCGCATTTCAGTTATAGAAGCTCCAACATGTCTGTTTACAAACTATTCACCCACCAACATCTAAAGGAAATAAAACAGACTTTTGGGCAATTGCAAAATGGATTTGATCAAAATTTACTATTCGTTCCCTTCAGGGGAAACTTTTCGAGAGGGATTTGGGTAACGGCGTATTTCCCGTTTTCCGGTTCGAATAAAGAAGCCATTCAAGTTTACAGGGACTTTTACAAAGATGCTCCTTTCACACATGTTTCTGACAATGATATTGATATGAAACAAGCTGTAAATACCAATAAATGCATTGTTTATATCCAAGTGGCAAATGGGCAACTCGTTGCCTATTCGGCCATTGACAACCTGCTAAAAGGAGCCTCCGGGCAGGCAGTCCAAAACTTCAATCTTGCTTTCGGTCTGGAAGAGTCAAGTGGATTAAATCTTAAGAGTATCGCCTTTTAAACTTCAGATCATGAACTTATTTGATGTATATCCATTGATGAATGTAACCCCGGTAAAAGCCCTTGGGGCTAAACTGTGGGATGATAAAGGTGATGAATATTTAGACCTTTATGGTGGACATGCCGTGATTTCAATCGGTCACAGTCATCCGCATTTTAATAACAGGTTGAAAGAGCAATTGGATTTGATCACCTTTTACTCCAATTCTGTCCAAATCCCACTTCAAAAACTTTTGGCGAACAAGTTGGGCGAATTATCAGGTTACAGAGAATTCAACCTCTTCCTGTGCAACTCAGGTGCGGAAGCGAATGAAAACGCTTTGAAATTGGCCTCTTTTGCAACCGGGAAATCTGGTTTCATTTCTTTTTCAGGTGCATTTCATGGCAGAACTTCCGGTGCAGTGGTACTTACTGACAATGTCAAAATCATAGCCCCTTCCAATCAAAGAGAAGATGCACACATCCTTCCCTGGGGAGATTTAAGTGCAGTAAAAAATCAGCTTCAACAAGGAAATATTGCAGGCATCATTATTGAAGGTATTCAGGGAGTTGGGGGAATTCATATCCCTGAACCGGAGTTTTTGCTTTCCATTTCCGGATTGGCAAAAGAAAATGGTGCGAAACTGATTTTGGATGAAGTCCAATCAGGATATGGTAGAACCGGTAAATTCTTTGCCCATCAATGGGTAGAAGGATTGGTTCCTGACCTGATCACCATGGCCAAAGGAATGGGGAATGGATTCCCGATCGGAGGAGTACTTATACACCCGGATTTCAAAGCTTCCTATGGTTTACTCGGAACTACCTTCGGAGGCAACCACTTGGCATGTGCAGCGGGTTTGGCAGTTTTGGAAGTATTGGAAAGAGAAAACCTAATGATTCACGCTGCAAAAATGGGAGAGTTTTTGATCCAGGAATTAAAAAACATCCCGGGAGTAAAAGAGGTGCGCGGCAAAGGTTTGATGATTGGGATTGACTTGGAAAGAGAGGCTGGACCGGTTCGTTCTGAATTGGTAAATAAATACAAAATATTTACTGGCAGTTCAGCAGGAAAACATACCATTCGTTTGCTCCCTCCATTAAATATTGAAATGAAAGAACTTTCTTCATTTTTGGATAGTTTAAAGAAAATATTGATTTAAATAAACCAAGTTTGTCTCACGAGAAGCGGACAACTTTTGCATCAAATGAAAAACTTTATAAAGTTTGAAAATAGAACAACAGCTGAAAATCTTATCCAACAAGCCCTTCAATACAAAGAAAACCCTTGGGTTGACATGGCAAAAGGAAAAGGGAAAAGGATTGGTTGCATATTTTTGAATCCATCACTCAGGACAAGGGCGAGTACTCAGATAGCAGCTCAACAGCTGGGTATGGATGCCATTGTCATGAATATGGACAAAGAGGGTTGGGCTTTGGAAATGAAAGAAGGTGTGGTAATGAACAAAGGTACCATCGAACATATCAAAGATGCAGCGGCGGTTTTGGGGACATATTTTGATATTTTAGCCATCAGGGCATTTCCCAGTTTGACCAATAAGCAAGAGGACATTGAAGATTTTGTAATCAACCAGTTTATCAAATATTCCGGAAAACCTGTCATCAGTTTGGAAAGTGCCATCCGCCATCCCCTCCAAAGCCTGGCAGATATGATCACGATCCAAGAAAATTGGACCAAGGAAAATAAACCAAAAGTGGTTTTGACATGGGCCCCTCACATCAAAGCCATCCCACATGCTGTGGCCAACTCTTTTTCAGAATGGGCTTTAGGCTGCGGTCATGACCTGACGATTACTTTTCCAGAAGGTTACGGACTAGACGATGCATTTACCCAAGGTGCCAAAATTGAATATGATAAGCAAAAAGCCTTGGAAAATGCTGATTTTGTTTATGTCAAAAATTGGTCTGCCTTCAATGATTATGGTAAAATCATTACAACTGACCATTCCTGGATGCTGACGGAAAAGCACTTGAAAAAAGCCAAAAAAGCAAAAATAATGCATTGCCTTCCTGTCAGAAGAAATCTTGAGTTGTCAGATGAGATATTGGACAGTCCTAGAAGTCTGGTGCAGGAACAGGCCAAAAACAGAATATATGCTGCCCAGGCAGTAATAAGCCATATTTTAGGCTAAATAAATTAAAATGCGCTTAAACCTATAAACAATGAATATCAGTATTATCAAAATCGGTGGAAATGTCATCGACTTCCCGGAGAAGTTGGATGAGTTTCTATTTTTATTCTCCAGGTTTCCCGGAAAGAAAATCCTTGTACATGGAGGAGGCATTATGGCCTCAAAATTTGGAGAAAATCTTGGCGTCATGCCACAAATGGTGGATGGAAGGAGAATTACAGATAAAGACACTCTCGAAATTGTTACCATGGTTTATGCCGGACTCATCAATAAGCAGATCGTAGCCAAACTTCAAAGTTTGAAACAAAATGCCCTGGGGATGACAGGTGCCGACGGCAACTTGATCCGTTCCACCAAAAGACCTGTCAAGACCATTGATTATGGTTTTGTTGGCGATATAAAGGAAGTAAATGTAGATCTAATCACCTATTTGGTTTCGGAAGATATCATACCTGTGGTCAGTGCCATTACCCATGACAAAAAAGGACAGCTTCTCAACACAAATGCGGATAGTATCGCCTCTGAAATGGCAACCGCTTTGGCAGAAAAACATGATGTGAAACTTTATTTCTGTTTCAATAAGTCGGGTGTGCTAATTGATGAGAAAAACGATAATTCTATTGTCCCTTTGATCAATGAAGATATCTATGCCGAACTGAGAAAAGAAGAAGTCATTCACTCCGGAATGATTCCCAAATTGGACAATGCATTTGCGGCCCTTCACAAAGGTGTAAACCATGTCTGGATAGGTAAAGCTGAAAATCTCCTTTTGGCAGCAAAGGGAAAACTTTCGGGTACCACCATCGAAAATCATCGCTATGATCTTTATTGATCAGGCTTTTTATTTTTACCTTTAATATCCCATTCCAACCAAGGTTTCCAACCCCACGAAAAGGTTGGATTATTTCAGTCCATTAAAAAAATGAATTTGAAAGCCCCCGATATCGAAGATCTTTTTGAAGATGCCCTTTCACTCTTGAAGGAATTGATAGAGACTCCTTCATTCAGCAAACAGGAAAACTACACTGCAGACATCATCCAGCAATTTTTTGAATCTGAGGGAATTCCACTTCAAAAAAGCGGCAACAATATCTGGGCATTCAACAAGTTTTTCGATGCCAAAAAACCTTCCATTCTTCTTAACTCCCATCACGATACCGTCAAGCCAAATTCAGGATATACAAAAGATCCTTTTCACGCAATCGAAGAAAATGGCAAGTTGTTTGGCCTAGGTTCAAATGATGCGGGAGGATGTCTTGTCAGTTTGATTGTAGTATTCAGCTATTTTTATAAGAAAGAACTTCCATATAATCTATTCATAGCAGCGACCGCAGAAGAAGAGATTTCAGGACCAAATGGAATTGAAAGCATACTTGGCCAACTTCCTGCATTTGAATTGGCAATTGTAGGTGAACCTACTTTGATGCAAATGGCTGTAGCCGAAAAAGGCCTTATGGTCATCGATGCCACCATAATAGGCAAAGCAGGACATGCTGCCCGGGAGGAAGGGGTAAATGCCATTTATGAAGCATTGGAAGATCTGAACACCATCAAAGATTACCAATTCAAAAAAATATCCCCATTCTTGGGTAAAACCAAGGCAACGGCTACCATCATTCAGGCCGGTTCGCAGCATAACGTGATTCCGGATACCTGCCAATACACTTTGGATGTCCGGGTTACTGACAGTTATACCTTGGATGAAGTATTGGAAGAACTGCAAAACGTTTTGAAAGCCGATTTAAAACCCAGATCAAAAAGACTAAACTCCTCCAAAGTACCCGACGGACATAAAATCCTTAAAGTCGGAAGTGTCCTGGGATTGAAGCAATACGGCAGCCCTACCCTATCCGACCAAGCCTTAATACCATACCCATCCATCAAAATCGGCCCCGGCGACTCGGCCCGGTCCCATACCCCCGACGAATTCATCTACCTAGAAGAAATCAAAAAGGGAATTGAAGGTTATATTGATATCTTAGGAGAATATATGTTTAAATAGAATGGATATCCGCACTTTGCCAGATGTCCGATGACCGATGACCGATGTACCGGAAATTCCAGTCTAATGCCACCAAGTATATTGAATTGCCATTTTACTGATGTAATTGTGCAAATACATATTAAATAATTACCCCATTTTCATCCTTCATCCCTTATCTTTAACCCTTCATCCTTTATCCTTCATCCTTTTAAATTCATCCCTCATCCTTCATCCTTCTATCGGCCTTAAATCAAAAATCTAAATTCTAAAATCTTAAATCCAAATGAAACTCTGGCAAAAAGACATCAGCTCCAAAAAAGAAGTAGAATCATTTACGATTGGACGGGATCCTGAATTTGACATTATTTTGGCGCCTTTTGATGTATTGGGTTCGATGGCACATGCCATCATGTTGGAGAAAATAGGATTGTTAACTGCCGAAGAACTGAAAACCTTAAAAGGCGGATTGAAAGAAATCTATCTGGAAATTGAAAAAGGGCAGTTTAAAATTGAAGATGGGGTTGAGGATGTCCACTCACAGGTAGAATTTCTGCTTACGAAAAGATATGGGGATGTGGGCAAGAAACTGCACAGCGGAAGGTCCAGAAATGATCAGGTACTTGTTGACCTTAAATTATATTACAGGGCGGCTATCAGGGAAATCATTGAGGCTACAGAAGAGTTGTTCAACCTATTGATTAAGCTTTCTGAAAAACACCAAAACAACCTAATGCCGGGTTATACCCATACCCAACTGGCCATGCCATCCTCCTTTGGTTTGTGGTTTGGATCTTTTGCAGAAGGGCTAACCGAAGACTTGGAACTGATGTTGGCAGCCTATCACCTTGCCAACAAAAACCCTTTGGGTTCAGCAGCCGGATATGGTTCTTCTTTTCCTTTGGACAGAACGCTGACTACCCAATTGTTGGGATTTGATGACCTCCACCACAATGTCATCAATGCGCAGAACAGCCGGGGTAAAACCGAGAAAAACATTGCTTTTGCATTATCGGGGATAGCGGGAACATTGAACAAACTGTCGGCAGACGTCTGTATTTTTATGAACCAGCATTTTGGGTTTATATCCTTTCCGGATGACCTTACTACAGGAAGCAGCATCATGCCCCACAAAAAAAATCCGGATGTCTTTGAACTGATCCGAGCCAAGACCAATCAGATCCAATCTATCCCAAATACGGTCACCCTATTGTTGACTAATATGACCACTGGCTACCATCGTGACCTTCAATTGTTGAAAGAAGCTATTTTTCCCGGAATTGAGACCTTATTGGACTGTATCCGCATGAGTACATTTATGCTCCAAGAAATCATGGTAAAAGAAAACATCCTTACCGACCCTTTTTATAAACATGTATTCAGCGTAGAAGTCGTCAATGAACTTGTACTGAAAGGCGTTCCGTTCAGGGATGCCTACAAACAGGTAGGATATGCAATAGAGAAAAACGATTTCCACCCCGACCAGGAAAAAGTGGCCCATACCCACGAAGGAAGTATCGGAAACCTTTGTTCTGAGGAGATTAGGGGGAAAATGGAGCAGTCGGTTGGTAGGTTTGAATTTGAGAAAGTTGGGGGTGCGCTTGAGAAGTTGATTAACTCGTAAGTAAGCCTGTGACTTTACAAGGACCAAGAGTCTTCAAAATGACAAATCCCCATTTGATGATCTTTAAAGAAATAATCAGTATAATTAAACCCTGATAAAAAATCTTCATTTATCAGGGTTATTCTTCTGGAAAGGGTGGAATACCCCTGATCAGGTCAGAGGTGTAAATAAGTAGTGGTAATGGCCAATATAAAAAATAATTGAGCTAATGAAAAAGCTTGTCACTTGGCTTTATGCCGGTCGATATATATTCTATTTCATATCCATTTTAATAGCAGTTAGATTCATTTCCCAAATCAATGTAGGACTTAATCCAATTGATAATATTAAAATATACGGGCTAGCGCTTCAAATTTTTGGTGCACTTACAATAATTAATTCTCTAAAACAAAAACTAATTCTTTTTAAAGGTCATGGATTAATCAAACTTTTCACAGATTGGTTTAGAGCTTTTCCTTTTTTTCGTAAAAAAAGGACTTACAACATGAGCGGAAATATTACACTTCCTTCATTGAAAACTACTGGCGAAATGAAGACGACAAAAAGACCAAATGATAAAGATATTAAGGACGTAATAATGTACTTTGACGATGAAATTCAATTTCTGACAAAAAATATTAATAAGACAAAAACAGAACTAAAAGAAAATATAAGTAAGGTTATAAATGACTTAGATTTAGTTAATAATAGTCTAAATGAAAAAATAAGTGAAACTCGACAGAAAATTATAGATACTTCAGTATCAAATGTTTGGCTTGATTTATTTGGAGTTTCAAGTATTATAATTGGACTTATATATTCGACAATTCCAGAATTAATATTTAAGATAGTAAATTAAAGTAGCCACTACCGCTAATCGACTCTATAGTCTCTCCAGATATCTCTGACAAGGGGGTTATTCACTGGATAGGATGTGGCTCCAGCCTGAATGAAATAGTCGGGCAGGTTTTGAGGTAATAGGAAAGCATGGATTCGTCTTCTTTTTTTTTAGGCGAGAGAACTTGCCTCCCGAGGGAGGAGATATTGTAGTGATCAGAATCAGACTTTGATCCGGCGCGAACGACCAAATACAGAAACGGAGTCGGTTTATTCACATTGTATTTAATTTTCATTGGAGTTCATGATTACGGATTTCTTAGCCACTCATGTGGTGATTTCAGCTTTGTATGAATTCTAGCAAAGAATGCCTTAATTCTCAATATGGGTTATTTTTCACCCTTCTCCACCCGTTGGAACGGCCAACTTTTTGACCTATATTCACAATTCAAGGCACACACTTCACAATAGTGGGTATTGAAGGAGGACTCCACATAGAAAGAACATTTTGATGGTGAAAATGAAAAAGATAACATTTCTATTGCTTGCTATTACTTTATTGATTTTTACTCAATGCGATAAGGACAACGAACCCTGCGAAAAAAACATACCTGAATGGTGTCATAGAGTTGACTTGTCAAATGAATATGACCCTGTTTGTGGTTGTGACGGTAAGACATATCAAAATGCCGGACACGCAACTTGCATCGGTGGAGTAACTTACAAAAAAGGTAAGTGTAAATTAAATTTGGTAATCCGAAATTAATAAGAACCTCCTGAACATAGAATGACCCTCTAAAGAAGAACAAAAAGCAGCCTTGGTATCCTATGATGCCCTAGCCACAGCATTGGATCAAATACATTTTGACTTCCCTGAGATTGAAATCGAAGAGAATAACGAGAGAATTAAAATCCCATTGAAAGCACTGCAACTGCTAGCTAAAATCCTGAAGGAAACCAGCCAAGGTAGTACCGTGTCTATCGTTCCTATTGCAACTGAGATCACTACACAAGCAGCGGCCGAATTGATTGGATGTTCAAGGACACACTTGGTAAAATTGCTTGAAAATGGGGAAATCAGCTTTACAAAAATTGGTAAGCACCGAAGGATCAAATATCAAGATATCATTGATTATAAAAAAAAAATGAATGCCGAGCAACGAAAGTTGCTTATAGAAATGATGAAGTCTGATGAAGAAGCTGGGATATATGATCCATAGTGTCAGACCTAAATACCGACTTGGCATTGGAAGCTTTTAAAGCAATCCAAATCGATATATTTTCGTACCTTTAACTTATGGACTACAGAAAGTTTTTAGAAATCATAGCAGATAAGCGCTTCGGGAAACCTTGTATTAAGGGAACCAGAATCACCGTTTACGATGTATTGAACTGGCTATCTAACGGAATGAGCCGAGAGGATATTAAGTCTGATTTTGAAGAACTAACGGATGAGATGATTGATGCTTGTCTGGCATATGCAGCAGATAAAGAAAGAAGATTGATTTCTGTCACGTGAATCTTTTATTCGATCAGAACATATCACCAAGGATTCTAAAAATCCTTCCAAAACAATTTTCAAGCTGCCAACAAGTAAGATTCGTAGGACTTGAAGATTCTTCAGATTTTGAAATTTTTAAGTTTGCCAGAGAGAATGATTTTGCAGTGGTTACATTCGATTCTGATTTTGTTGATCTTAATGCAATGTATGGAACGCCCCCGAAAATTGTCTATCTCAACACTGGAAATCTGACAACTAAAAATATCACTGAACTTTTGATGGATAATATCCTGAGAATCAATCATTATCTCAACTCTGGTTCTGATGACATTCTTGAACTGATAAAAGCTCCATAGTCGAGTAGATAGCCTCCCCAGAGTTTCACTAAAATCAGAGTTGTTCTTGCACCTTGCTCAACTTACGGAGAAGCAATTGCCTGAAAAAAGTGGAGAGCTCTTACAAAAAGCAAGCAAGTGTCGATCCCGCCCTGCATTTGTATTCACGTTATCAGCAGTACACAAAACTCATTCCCCACTACAACAATCCTCTCTTTCCTAGAAGTGCAAAAAACTTGTCCTGATAAGTTTTTCCGATAGGAATACGTACTTCTCCCATCCTGATGATAGATCTTTCAATACTGTTGATCTTGTCAATGGCCACCAAATATGACTTGTGAACACGGACAAAGTTATTTCGTGGCAATGCTGCTTCAAAGGAAGCAAATTTCTGTAAGCACATAACTGGCTTCCCATCCACTGTATGGATCCGCAAGTAATCACCCATCCCTTCGATATATCGAATGGTATCGATAGGTACCTGTTCGATCCGATATTCGGTTTTTACAAATAGGCTACCACCGTGGACATCGCTTGCTTGGGCACGCAAGGAAAATTCCCCATACACTTTTTCGACTGCTTTCAAAAATCTTGTGAAATCAAACGGTTTCAGTAAATAATCGCTCACATGCAATTCGTAGCCCTGTAGCGCGTATTCCTGGTATGCCGTTGTTAAGATGACCTGAGGTTTTTGACTTAGGCTCTCCAACAATTCTATACCTGTCATTTCATCCATTTGAATATCGAGAAAGATGAGATCTACAGGGTTTTCCTTGATGTATTTGAGTCCTTCAAGACTGCTGCAAAATTTTTCCTTGAGTTCGAGATAAGGGGATCTTTTGACATAACCTTCCAGTTTGTCAGCAGCCAGGGGCTCATCTTCAATGATAATGCAAGAGATTGTCATGATGTTTTTATGGATAAGTTTACCTCAAACCAGTTGTCTTTTGTGGATATCTCGAGGTCAAATGAATCGGAATAAAGCAACTCTAATCTTCTGCGGGCATTTGTCAGCCCAATCCCCTGTCGTTTATTGTTGGTTTCCTGTAACCTGTCGATAAAGTAATTCCGGCAGGTCAACCGTACGAGATCATCGGACACATCAAGGTGGATCGTTATAGCCGGCATAGTTGGTGGCTTGGAGACAAATTTAAAAGCATTTTCAATAAATGGCAGAAATATAAGTGGTGCTATAGTTAGTTCATTTGTCGATTTGTTGACTATTAATTCCACATAATCTGATTGTTCAAACCTCATCTGCTGCAACTCTGTCAGTTGACGGATATATGCAATTTCTTTTTCGATAGGCACTTTTTTGCCATCACTTTCATAAAGCATATAACGAAGCAATCCTGACAATTTGATGAGCATAGCTGATGCCTCGTCCTGAGACTGATAGATCAGTGTATCTATATTATTGAGCGTATTAAAAAGAAAGTGCGGACTAAGCTGGGCTTTCAACATTGCCAGTTCGTTACGAAGCGACTGATTTTCCAGAGCGGTCTTGTTCTGTAGGTTTTGATTCCAACTGATAAACCCCCGAAGTAAGCTCCCGCACTGACAGATTAGAAATGACCCGATCATACCCTCCATAAACTTCTGTGGGGCAAATTCCCTAAATGATGGGTACATGAGCCAGAAGATTGAAACAAAAACCAGAGACATGATGGCACTGAACATTACCGAAACGATGAGATAGCTGAAGTACCTCCCGGAATCAAGAAATAACGGCTGAAAATAATAGTAGAAAGAATAGAAGTTGATAATCCCCCACAGCAACAAAATATAAGGTGCCCCAGCGTGTGTAAACAAAAATTCGAGTTCAGCAGGATTGGAACTGACGCTCATCCATGACAGGGCAACAAAGGTTGTCCAAAACAAAAAATGAACAATGAAGTAGATTAGTTTCTGCATTTCCCCTTTACCTAAGCGTCAATTCCATGTAAATTAATTAATCTTAAGTTTGTCGGAAACAATTTTCTGCTGAAACTTTTCCCATTGGCGTCCAATGAGTCTGAGCATGACCGGATAAACGACAAGCAATCGAAAAGGCTTGATTAATAGCATATATACTTCCCCAAACAAACCTTTTGGTTTTACATATACCGTCATCTGCACACCATGTTTGCCATTTCCTTTAGCCACGCGGCCAAAGTGTACTGCCGCTAACACCGTCACATTCTCTATTTCAGATAACATCTCATCCTTCAAAACATAGACCGGAACAAAGTCTCCAAAGCCTTTGGAATCCACTTCGAGTTTGGTAATTCCTTCCTGATTTGCGTAGCGCTCCCGTATACTGCCAACAGGGA
>NZ_JBGTCA010000312.1:0-2418 GCF_041749095.1 Aquiflexum sp.
TGGATGGTTATGTCCAAGGATCATTGGACCCCAGCTATTGATCAACTCTATATAGCCATTATCATCCTCATCATAGATAAATGCACCATCAGCTCTTTTGATAAAAATCGGATCTCCTCCTACTGCCCTAAATGCACGAACTGGAGAATTCACTCCTCCCGGAATATAGTTTTTAGCTTTCTCAAAAAGAGATTTACTGTTAAAAATTTGCATGGAACTGATGTTATTTTGTCTGTAATATCCCGTTTTCCAACTTCAATATCGGGACATATCGGTTATTGTAACTATTTCTAAAGTCTAGCCCATAAGTGATTTTTCCGGATTTGAATCCAAGTTGGTTTAGGTTTTTCCTAAAATCAAAACCCTTGGATGGATTTATGGTTTCCACAATCCAATAAATTAATTCATAACCCAAATGACTATTGAAGGAAGGAAAAACCAAATGTCTTTCAAAAAAACTATTTCTGAATTCATCCAGTTCAGGGCTATCAAAATTTATGGTATTATTTCCGAGGAAAACAAAATTTTGATTTTCAAGCATCTCAAAGCTTGCAAAATTTAAATAAAGCCAGCTATCCAATACCACTACCGGTGTATTGACATTTTGAGATTCCATAAATCCAAATGTTGAAGAAGCAACATTTGGATCTTCTGACAGGATAATGACAATATCAGCTATGGACTGTGAGTCTCTCTTTAACCTTATGTCTGCAAAAAACTGATTTATATTTTTGTTTGAAATTTGGGTGCTTTTTACCACATTATAACCAATCTTGGAGCTGGATTCAATAATGTGATTGGCCAAATATTCATCCCTTGTTGAATTGGAATAGGCCAATGCAATATTTTTCCCTTCAATGTATTTACGCATATAATCAACAAGACCTAGACTTAAGGAAGATACTGATGGTCTAAATAAGTATGAGAATTCCAAACCTGAAATCTTATCTTCAATATTTGACAATGGATTTACAAATGGTATATCATACTTTTCGGAAAAAGCCATTACTATTTCAGTTTCATCCGGGTAAACAGGTCCAATAATCATATCTGCTTGAAGCATAAATGGATCTTCCAAAATCATTTGGAGATTGGACATGTTCCTTTGTGTATCAAATGTCTTGGTATTGATTCCTATACCTTTATTTTTATACTCCTTCAGCGCAAAATCAATTCCTTGGTAGAGTTCAAACACAAAATTTCCTGAATTAAGATTCTTAACATCTCTTCCACCTGCGTAATTAAATGGAAGAATGATTGCTATATCTAAAACTTGGGTATTTTTAATGATTGCATTTTCAGGAAACTGTTCTTCCGGTACAATGGATTTTAGTTTTTGATAGACTGCCTTTTCATCAGTTGACATGATTGACTGCTTTTCCAACTGATCTTTGAGCGTCAAAACAAACCCTTCATTATTTTGGAATTTGCTAAGATTTGAAACCAAAAAACTGACAGAAACATTTTGAAGAAAATGATAACTTGCCTTTTCTGCCTCTTTGTAAATCAAAGGATCCTTAATACTTTCTATCTCCTGCAAAGCATTAGTATAGCTTTCTTCCTTAAAAAAGGCCATGGCAAGAAGGTATTTAGCTTCGTCATTTTTATCAAAGTTTTTGTTTTCAATCAGAGGTTGCAATACAGATTTCATCAATTCCAGTTGATTGTTCTGATAAGCTGAATATGCGAAATGGTACTTTGCATAATTCGAAAGTCCCCCAAATTCGTTTTCATCCATAAATGGACGTAGCAGCTCCATTGCATCTTTGTAATTCCCATATCCCATCAAGGTTTTGGCCCTTTTATACTCTGCCAATTGGTCTTGGGAATATGCTCCTGAAAAAAATGTCAAAAACAGAAACAAAAAGAAAATAACTCTCATGTATTAAATGTTCTGGTTGTAAGATAGATTTCATTCCTTCCCCAATTGGCTTCGAATTTAACCCATTTTATTCCAAAAGAAAAGTTAAATTAAGTTGCTTGGATTAAGCATTAAATATTGACCAAAATCCGTTCCAATTATAAATTCAAACCTGGCCTTTCCAAAGTTTTAACCTTTCCCAGACAAAAGATGTTTTATCAATGTATTTCTAGTTAAAAAGTTTTCAATCGATTTCCCCCTTTTCCTTCTACTTTCCTCTTGGGTAAAAACGCCAAAAGCCAGCTTTGCGGGCTGGCTTTGTGATAATGTGGCGGCGGCCTACTCTTCCGGGTGTAACCCCAGTACCATCGGCGCTGCAGGGCTTAACTTCTCTGTTCGGGATGGGAAGAGGTGGAACCCCTGCGCTGGGCCGCCTAATCTTTCAGATGTGAGACACTGGACGTGAGATATGAGACTTGGCCCTGCCCACATACGTGTCATCAATCTGTAATATCTTAAGTTCCTTTTTTACGTGTCCGGAGTCTCACATCTTGTGT
>NZ_JBGTCA010000313.1:0-10206 GCF_041749095.1 Aquiflexum sp.
TTCTGAGGCGGGGGAAATGATATTGAAATCCATTATTGATGATATTTCCTTTTGAGAAAAAATCATTGCCCGAATTCACCAGGGATTGGCTGACCGGAAAAAGGACTGTAGCCCATTCATAGGATTTTTCGCAGAACCATTTCAAAAGGGGGATTCTCAGACTTCCATAATTCAACTCGGGAATTGATGCGCAATCAGTTCCGTGAAGTATGATATAGACCGGCTTTCGGAACAGCATTCCCAATAAACTTGGGAAGAAGGACCAATACCCTCCAAAATGCACCAAAATAACATTCACACTTCCAATATTCACCAGCAGATTGAAAAATTGTAAGATCATAAATACCGGGGCTAACTCTTTTCTTTTCCAGTTGTAAGTATCGATGGTCAGGTCGTACTTTTTGCTTAGGATTTTAATGTCCTGCAAAACAAAGGATTGAAAAGAGGGAGTTACCAGCAGTAACTTTGGCTTTCGCATCAATCAGGAGTTTTTATTGGCTTGGTAAAAAGTGAAACCTATACTTCCTATCAGTAAAAGAACTGTCAGGTATTGAAATACTACCACCCATGTTTTTGTGGCATAGTAACTTGCCGGTTCAAAAACCATTTGAACTTCCGATTGTCCGTCAGGAACCACAATTCCCCTCAATAGGTAATTTGTCCTGATGATATCGGTTTCCTCACCGTTGACGAATGCTTTCCAGCCAATCGGATAGTAGATCTCAGAGAAGACCACCAATCCCCCTTTTTCTGCATTGATTGAATAAGTGAGTTCATTCGGGCTGATTTGGTTGAGGTCTATATTGCCATTACCTGATTGAACCTTACCAAAGTCTTTTTCATTGACCGTTGCAGTGGATTTTGTGTCCATGGTTGCGACCAGGTTGATTTCCTCTTCATCTGTGATCACATTTTGTATACTGGAAGGAAACCAGGCATAACCATTTAATTGGGGGTTCACAAACACCGCATTTTCAGCTTTTCCTGCCATGATGTATTTAGTGTTCAACATGTTCAGGGAATTCAGACCTTCCCAATCAAAATCACCTTCCTGGGCCTTTTGGATAAATGCTTGAATTTCAGGACTGATGACATTTTCTATCATTTCCTGATACCGTTTCATTTTGGCACCGTGGTATCCGCCGATACTGTTGAAATAATAACTGGTCCGGGCATCATTAAATGGATTTTCCAGATTCAACACCCTGAAATAACCTTTATCAGCAAGGATTCTTTCATCAGCAGGACTTTTGGCAAAGAACTGTTCTTTGGGACTATATTGAAAGGCATCCTCATTGAGGTATCTCTTGTTGATCATCCAAAGATCGATCACCAAGATGGCTGCGATTGCCAACCCGGCCACTTGGGTTGATATTTTGTTTTTTAAAGCTGCCCATATCAATCCTGCAGAAAGCAGGATGAATAGGACACTTTTGAAAGCACTGTTCCGCATGATCGATTTTCTGTCCTCCTGCAGTGCTTCAGCAAGCCAATCTGGGAAATTGGCATCCACCTGTCCTCTAAAGCTAAACATTCCCGCAAATACCGCAAAAAACAAAGCCAAACCCGCACTTGCCCCTAATGCGATCAATATGTTTTTGGTCAGAACTTTTTGATCTTGAGTTCTAAAAAGGTGCTCTAGGCCTAAACTTCCCAAAACAGGAATGGCAAATAAAGCCATGGAAAGTCCCATGGTAACTGCCCTAAATTTGTTGTATCCAAGCAAGTAATCGAAAACTGCATAGTTGAACCATTCCAGATTTTTACCCCAAGCCAATATGATGGACAATAGCGTAATGGATAGGAAAATGTATTTTTCTTTGCTTGGTGCAAACAGCAATCCAAGAACAAAAAAGAAGATCATAATTGCCCCCCCATAACTCGGCCCGCCTGTGCCAGGTTGATCCCCCCAATAGGTTCTGCCATTTTGAATAAAATCCCTGATCTGATCCTGTTGCGCACCATAAGACCTCAGTGCTTCCTCAGATTTGGAATTCTTGAGAAGTGGTTCCACACTTGCACCTCCGTATAAATAAGGGACCAATAGTGTGAGGGTTTCTAATTTTCCCTGAGACCAATTGAAAGCATAATCCTTATCAAGTCCCTGTTGGGAGGGATCAGAAGTGGATGTCAGATTGGAAGTTCCTCTTGTTGAATATGTCCCATATTCCAGCACTGTCGCAAATCGGCTGAGGTTGGCGCCAACAGCCAAAACAGCACCCAGAACCAAAACCAGCATTGTTTTCCCCAATTCAGGTAACCCCTTGTTCTTAAATGCTTCGATCACCTGAAAAAGCCCATATATGGCTACTATCAGGACAGTATAATAGGTGATCTGCAAATGGTTGAATTTCAATTGGAGCATAAGACCAAACGCAAAAAGGGCCAATCCTAAAATCCTTTTCCCTGAAAATGCCAAATGGATTCCTGCCAGAATCAATGGTATCAGACAGATTGCCCAGATTTTGGCATTATGCCCGGCATCCAAACTGATCACATGAAAAGTGTTGAAGGCAAAAGCAATGGCTCCGGGAATTGAAAATTCAGGCCTGACTTTGAAACCCAGCAACAGGATATACATGGAGACCATGCCAAAAAACAGCGAATTGACGGGGTGGGGGAGTCCCAGGGTAAAAACCTTGGTTAGGAAATTGGTGATATCTCCGGGGATTTCAAAACTTACCAGATAAGAAGGCATTCCTCCAAATAGCCTGTTTGTCCATAGGGCTTCTTCACCTGTTTCTGTCCTATAATCCATAATTTCCTTTGCAGCACCTTCCCATTGAAGAATGTCATATTGAAAAAGGATCTTGCCATCAATAACGGCCGGAGAGAAATAGAACAGTACAATCAGGTAAAAAATAACTACACCTATTAAGTGGGGCAGGATATCTTTTTTGAAGTTGGGTTGCATTCTATTTGGATTATCAATTTGTAGATAGCCTGCAAATTATAAATTATTTATCGAATACCTTATAATAGACTTCACTCCATTTAAGCTCATTTTGAAATTGTCTCAGGTTTGTATTGGTATCGATCACAATATTCTCCACTCCTGCAATGGAAGCAAAATCAGATAAATGTTCCGTTGTCAGGTTCTGACTGAAGCAGGTATGGTGTGCACCTCCTGCATAAATCCATGCCGCACAAGCGGTATTCATATCGGGCAGGGGTTTCCACATGACCCTGGCCACAGGAAGTTTCGGCAGGTCATATTGTGGTTCAACTGCTTCAACTGCATTGACCACCAACCTGAACCTGTTGCCCATATCCACAAGGGAGGCATTGAGTGATGGACCTGATTTACCATTAAACACCAATCTTACTGGGTCTTCTTTACCGCCAATTCCCAAAGGATGAACCTCACAACTTGGTTTTCCATTGGCCAGCACAGGATCAACTTCCAACATATGCGCGCCCAATACCAGATTGTTATCCGGTTCAAAATGGTAAGTATAATCTTCCATAAAGGCATTTCCACCTTCAAGACCTGTCCCCATCACTTTCATGGCCCTGACCAATGCAGCGGTTTTCCAATCACCTTCACCGGCATATCCATATCCTTCTGCCATTAGCCTTTGAGTGCCAATGCCCGGTAGTTGTTTCATTCCATGCAAATCCTCAAAAGTATTTGTGAATCCTTTGAAACCTCCCTCGCTGAGGAATTTACGCATACCCAGTTCGATTTTGGCTGCATCAAGAAGTGAAGTTCTTCGGTTTCCGTCTTTCAGTAGATTTCTGGAAAGTGTATAGGATTCTTCATATTCTGCCACCAATTGATCTATCTCATTTTCAGAAATTGAATTGATTACCTGAACCAGATCACCTACAGGATGGGTATTCACTGCAAAACCAAATCTCAATTCGGCCTCGACTTTATCGCCTTCGGTGACGGCCACATTTCGCATGTTGTCACCAAATCTCGCGAATTTTGCACTTTGCCAATCCTTCCATGCGGAAGCAGCCCTTGCCCAGGAATCAATTTGGGATTTTACATTTATGTCTTCCCAATGTCCTACAACCACCTTACGGTTAATTTTCATTCTGGAAATCATAAAGCCAAATTCCCTGTCCCCATGGGCACTTTGATTGAGATTCATAAAATCCATGTCGATGGAATCCCAAGGAATATCCCTGTTGAATTGAGTATGAAGATGGAGTAGGGGCTTGGTCAAAATCTTCAAACCTGAAATCCACATTTTCGCAGGTGAAAAAGTATGCATCCACGTAATCAGACCAATACAGGTGTCAGATTGGTTCGCCTCTTGGCAAATCGCAAAAATTTCTTCCGGAGTTTTGACTGTGGGTTTGAAAATAACACTTACACTGATTAGGGCGGAATTATTAAGTTCCTTGGAAATAATAAGTGAATGTTCAGCTACTTGCCTAAGCGTCTCATCGCCATAAAGATGTTGACTACCTGTGACAAACCACACCTCGTTTTGCTTCAAGCTATTCATTTTTTTAGATTTATAGGTAAAAAGGAAAACTAAGGAATTGATATTTAAGTGTCATAAATACACCATAATTTTTTTAAAATAAAAATATATGAGTAAATAATTACTCGTTGAGCATTGGGATTTCATTTCTTGGAATAAAATTCAATATACTCTGGAATTTTTCCCTGTAATATTCCTCATCTAGGCTGTAAAAATATGCGCCCTTTTTACTACTAGACTTATCTTTGTCTTTTTCCTTTTTCAATAAGCTTGTAGATAATATTTTTCTGCTGAAGTTTCTCTTGTCAATTTTAATATCAAAGAGACTTTCATACATTGTCTGAAGTTGTGGAAGGGTGAATTTATCAGGTAGGAGTTCAAAAAGGATAGGATGAAACATTGCTTTATATCGCAACCTGTCCAAAGCAGTTTTCACCATTTCTTCATGATCAAAAATAAGTTTCGGTAAGTCTTTGATCAAAAACCATCTTGCATGAAAATCATCATTGATCTGTTGTTGGTATTTCTTTATATCAATCAAGGCAACATAAGCCACTGCTATAACCCTTTCGATAGGGTCTCTGTCAGGTGTTCCAAAAACCTGTAATTGTTCCAGATATACATCCTCCAAACCAGTAAGTTGCTTGAGAATCCTGTCGGCTGCTTCATCTACAGATTCATTGATTTGGACAAAACCACCCATAAGACTCCATTTTTCTTTCTCCGGTGCGAAACCCCTCTGAATCAATAAAATTTTGTAATCCGATCCATCGAAGCCAAAAATAATGCTGTCTATGGCAACTAGAATCCGGGTCTGATTTGAGTATTTCATTTTTTAAATAAATTAACTATTCCGACAAATATAACTATATTAAGTTTTTGTAAATCCAAAGAAATATTTTAAAAGTCGATTTTTAGCTATTCCCAATCATTTTTTAGGCATTTTTATTTAAATTCCAATACAATTAGTGTACAATATACATTTAAAATTTGCCATATGGATAGAAAATTTCAATATTCGTATTCAAAAACTTGGCTTGGCAAATTCAAATTATTGAAACCACATATTTATTATTTGTTGAATTGAGTAAATGCGATATCCTATAAAACTTCAAAATAATCATGAATAAAAACTTATTAAAGGTTCCTTTTCTTTTGATGGCAATGTTGGTCACTTTAGTAGGCAGTGCCCAAAACAACCGGCTTATAGTCAATACCGATCAAACCGGAGTTGTAATCAACCGACACATCTACGGCCACTTTGCCGAGCATTTGGGAAGGAATATCTATGGTGGAATCTGGGTTGGTCCTGATTCGGAAATTCCAAATGAAGATGGCTATAGATTGGATGTGATGAAAGCTATCCAAAACCTGGAAATACCGAATCTGAGATGGCCGGGAGGTTGCTTTGCGGATGAATACCATTGGACAGATGGAATCGGTGATCCAAAAGACAGGCCCATGATGGTCAATACCCATTGGGGTGGTGTCGTTGAAGACAATTCATTTGGAACTCATGAGTTCATGAATTTTGCAAAAAAGATCGGGGCTGAACCTTACATTACCGGAAATGTGGGCAGTGGTTCGGTGGAAGAAATGTCCAAATGGATAGAATACATCAACTTTGATGGTGTCAGCCCCATGTCCAATCTGAGAAAGAAAAATGGACATGAAGAACCTTGGAACATCAAGTATTGGGGAGTGGGTAATGAAAACTGGGGCTGTGGTGGAAATATGACTGCTGAATATTATGCCAATGAATATAGAAGGTATGCTACATATGCCAGAGATTATGGTGCCAATAAGTTGTACAAAATAGCAGGAGGGGCAAACAGTTTTGATTACAATTGGACAGAAGTGTTGATGAGGAATATTCCAATATCCATGATGGATGGCCTTTCATTACACTATTATACAGTGACCGGTACGTGGCAGAACAAAACCTCGGCAACCGATTTTGACAAAGCAACCTATTTGGTTACCCTAAGCAAAGCAGCTAAAATTGAGGAATTGATTGTTCGACATGGTGCAATTATGGATCAATATGATCCGGAAAAGAAAGTAGGAATTATCTTTGACGAATGGGGAACATGGTTTGATGTGGAACCGGGTACCAATCCCGGTTTTCTTTATCAGCAAAATACCCTTAGAGATGCATTTGTTGCGGCCATTTCTCTAAATATTTTCAACAAGCATGCAGATAGGGTTCACATGGCCAACATTGCCCAAACAGTCAATGTCCTTCAGGCCATTATTTTGACCAATGACAACGAGATGTTACTCACTCCTACTTATCATATTTTTGATATGTACAAACCGCATAAAGATGCATTGCTATTGTCCCATCACCTGACTTCAGAGGAATTAAGTATTGGCAGCGAAAAAATGGAATCGCTAAATGTATCCACCTCCAAATCTGAAGACGGAACAGTCAATATCAGTATTGCCAATATCAATCCTGATAAGAAGATTGACCTGGATGTTCTTTTGAGAGGTATGGATGCAAAATCAGTTACTGCAACAATACTAACGGCACCGGAAATCAATTCTTATAATTCATTTGAAAAGAAAGAAGTGGTAAAGCCAACCGGATTCAAAGATTTTAAGCTGTCCAAGGAATCAATGAAAATAGCTGTTCCCGCAAAATCAATCCTGATGGTCAGGGTAAAATAATCTTTTAGAATCACCATTCTAGAATAATTGTCAGTTTGGTAAAATATCCTAAGTCATGAACGAAAAATTTGTAATAGGCCTAGATTATGGCACAGACTCTGTCAGGGCAGTTCTGGTAAATACTTCGAATGGAGAAACTCTTGCCGAAGATGTTTTTTGGTATCCAAGGTGGAAAAAAGGTAAATACTGTAATCCGGTAAGCAATCAATTCAGGCAACACCCATCAGACCATTTGGAGGGTCTGGAGTCCACCATTAAAAATGTGATCTCTAAATCAAGCATATCTCCTACTCAAATCAAAGCGATCTGCGTGGACACCACAGGATCTTCTCCCATGCCAGTGGATGAAAATGGACAGTCTTTGGCCTTGAAGCCTGAGTTTTCCGAAAACCCAAATGCCATGATGGTACTTTGGAAGGACCATACGGCCATCGCTGAGGCAGATGAAATCAACCATGTGGCCCGGACTTGGGGAGGGGAAGATTATACCAAATATGAAGGAGGAATTTATTCTTCGGAATGGTTTTGGGCAAAAATCCTGCATGTCATACGCGAAGATGAAGCCGTAAAAAATGCAGCCTTTTCTTGGATGGAACACTGTGATTTTATCACTGCGCAATTGATTGGATGTAAAGATCCTTTAACCTTGAAAAGAAGCAGATGCGCGGCTGGACACAAAGCCCTGTGGCATGAAAGCTGGGGCGGGCTGCCTCCTAAGGAATTTCTGGGAAAGTTTGATCCATATCTTGCTGACCTGAAAGACAGACTATATACAGATACCTACACTTCAGATGAAGTAGCAGGAAAATTAAGTGAATCTTGGGCAGCTAAACTTGGGCTTTCTACTGATGTTGTGGTCGCTGTGGGAACATTTGATGCCCATGCCGGAGCGGTAGGAGGAGAGGTTACAGCTAATACCCTGATCAAAGTAATGGGTACATCCACTTGCGATATCATGGTTACAGATAAGGAGACGCTTGGTAATAAATTGATCCCCGGGATCTGTGGTCAAGTGGACGGTTCCGTGATTCCCGGTACGATCGGCCTGGAAGCCGGACAATCAGGATTTGGAGATGTTCTGGCTTGGTTCAAAAACCTGTTGATCAAACCATCTTTGGAATTGATTGAGGAAAGTTCAACACTCAGTCAAGAGCAAAAAGAAAAACTGAAATCCGAACTGGAAGATCAACTGATTATAAAACTATCAGAAGAAGCATTGGCCATACCTGTTGCTGAGTCAAGCATTGTAGCCTTGGATTGGATCAATGGACGAAGAACACCTGATGCTAATCAATCTTTGAAAGGAGCTATTAGAAACCTCAATATGGGTTCAGATGCTCCTAGGATATTTAAATCCTTGGTGGAAGCAATTGCTTTTGGATCAAAGAGAATTGTGGAAAGGTTCAGAGAAGAGGGCATCAAAATAGATAATGTAATCGGTTTGGGAGGCGTAGCTAAAAAGTCCACCTTGGTCATGCAGACCCTCGCAGATGTACTCAATATGCCCATCAAAGTGGCCTCTTCAGATCAAGCCCCCGCCCTTGGTGCCGCCATGTACGCATCAGTAGCCGCCGGCATCCACCCCGACACCCAATCCGCCATCAAAGCCATGGGAAATGGATTTGATGAAGTGTATGAGCCGATTGAGGGGACTGTGGGGGTTTATGAGAAGCTTTATGGGGAGTATTTGGGGTTTGGAGGACTTATTGAAGGTGAATAATTTTAGATATTAGATGGTAGATTTTAGATTGGGAAGTGTAGAATGATTAAATTGTTGATGTAATCATTTTTCTAATCTAAATTTTTATACCATGCAAAATCAAATGAAATCCAGAACCAAGAAATTTTCAATTGATGTAATCGACCTTGCGGAAAATTTGCCGAATACAATTTCATCAAGGATAATTATTAATCAATTGGTGAAATCAGGAACATCGGTAGGAGCAAACTACAGGGCAGTTTGCAGGTCACGAAGTAACAATGAATTTATCTCTAAATTACAAGTTGTATTAGAGGAATCAGACGAAAGTTGTTATTGGCTGGAAATTGTCGAGGAAAAAGGTTGGGTTGATGTTAAAGATCTCCTAAAAGAAGCCAACGAGTTAACAGCCATATTTGTCAGTAGCTAAAAACCATTAAGAATAAATCAGTTAATTCCAAAAATACTAATATTAGGAAAACCTAAATTCGTTCTGATCTAAATCTAAAATCTAAAATCATCAATCTAAAATTTTAAATCATAAATGTACGAAGAACTTAAGCAAAAATGTTACGAATCAAACATGGACTTGCCCACCCTCAACCTCGTCGTCTATACATTTGGCAACGTAAGCGCAGCGGACCGGGAAAAGGGGGTATTTGCCATTAAGCCGAGTGGGGTTCCTTATGAAGATTTGAAAGTAGAGGATATTGTTATTGTGGATTTTGACAACAACATTGTGGAAGGATCAATGAGACCATCTTCCGATACCAAGACCCATGCTTTTTTATATAAACATTGGGACCATATCGGAGGGATTTGTCATACCCATTCCACCTATGCTGTTGCCTGGGCGCAGTCACAATTGGACATCCCGATTTTTGGGACAACCCATGCCGACCATTTGACTGCTGACATTCCCTGTGCACCTCCGATGTCAGATGAATTAATTCAGGGAGATTATGAACATAATACCGGGCAGCAGATTTTGGATATTTTTGAAGAAAAAAAACTGAATCCCAAAGAGGTGGAAATGGTGCTGATAGGCAACCATGGACCATTTGCTTGGGGAAAAGATGCAGCTAAGGCAGTTTATAATAGTAAAGTATTGGAAGAGATAGCAAAAATGGCCTATCTTACCTTACAGATCAATCCCAATGCACCAAGATTGAAAGATTCGCTTATCCGAAAGCACTTTGAAAGGAAACATGGAAAAGACGCCTATTATGGTCAGGGATGCTAATATAACCACCAAAAAAACAAAAAATGAAATCAATCAGTAATGCGGTAATGGTATCGCTAATCTTAGGAACACTTTGCTTTTGCAATGCTCCCAAAACCCAAGAAAAAGAAATGGAAAAAAAGGAAATCAAATTCAATGTCAACATTCAGGAA
>NZ_JBGTCA010000314.1:0-31682 GCF_041749095.1 Aquiflexum sp.
TGCGGATGTAATTACTGATTCTTTTGAAACATTAAGAATTTCACAACGCAGAAGAAACTCTTCAAATTTCGCCATTCTTTTTTTGGCGTTTTTATAAAATAAGCCCTTATAAATTTCGTAAATAGTAAGGTTTGTAATGGTAAGCTTAGATTGAATTGTTATATAATTAACCAGATTTGTAGATGTGTTTTCATCCTCATCAAAAAAATTTAATAATGTGTCAGTATCAAGGATTGCCTTATCCAATTTCCACTTTTTTATTTTGATCCTTCTAATCTTTTCCTCGGCAAATCTGTTGTCAATTCAGTTTTAAATTCATCATCCATATCCTTCAAAAACCCTTTAAAGGAAAGGATGTCTTCAATTTTAGAATGATTTATTTCAATCTGATCAATTTGCGATTCCAAAGTTTCTAATTCAGTTTCGTTCAATTTTTCAATCTTACCTAGAATTCGCTTTTTGATATTTTCAATTGATTTCGTTTTCATCTGCTTATAATTATTTACAGTGGTCAGATGGAATCTCGCATTATGATATTGATTCCTCTTAGCTATGTTTTTATTATGCTCGATTTCATCAGGATTTTCTTTCCTATAAAGTTAATAAAATCATTTTGGAATTGGAGAAATTTTTTAACTTAGACTTTAATTAAAGAATGAGTAATTTTTAACCTTTAGAAAGATGAATTCAAAAACTTTGATATGGTTGTTTTTGCTGTGCTTTACCCTGCAACATGCTGGTTTTTCCCAGAATTTCCAGGGAATCTACCAGACCACAGACTTGGAAAATCCTTTAGTTGTAAGTATCTCCGAGCAGGGGGAGTTGCTGATGGGTAAACTTTACCAATCTGATTTAAGTTCCAAGGAATTCGTGGCAAGGAAAGCAAAAAGCGGATTTGCAGGTGTATTTGAGGTAGAAGGGGAGCCGGAAGAAGTTCATGGGATTCTTGACAAGAAACTCCTGACTTTGACTTTAAAAGGTGAAAATAGGACAATGGAATTGAAAAAGATTTCCAAAGATTTGAATTATGATTTTTCAAAGGTATTTGGCGAATCTACAAAAGAGCTAAAGGACAAAATCACCGGAGTTTGGATCCTTAAAGAACAGTATAAAACAGAAAATGGTGAGAAAGTAATTTCTGAATTGACAGGTAAAGATTATATGACAGCTTTCAATCCTGATGGTAAGCAAGTAGCTGATGTCAGAGGTTTTAGAGATGCGGAGAATAAAGCAAACAAAGAATTAAACATTCCACAGCACCTAAGGCCCAAGGCGTCAGATTTTTTTGAAATGTCACAGATGATGTCATGGAAAATCGTCGGAAATAATATTCATGTTTTTCCTACACAAGCTATCCCTGGTGTACCTACTCTAATTAGAAGTGTAGAATTTGAGAATGAGAAGATGATTCTCAAAAGTATCGATCATGGATGGATTGAGATTTATGAGCGGAAGAAGTGATAATTTCTAAATCTGATTCTTTCAATTTTATTTAGGTTAATTGCGGAATTCTAAGTACCTGACCTGGATAGATTTTGTCAGGGTGGGTTAGCATTGGCTTATTTGCTTCGAAAATAATATTGTATTTATTGGGGTCACCATAAAATATCTTGGAAATTTTAGACAGATTATCCCCGCTTACTACAGTATGAAAATTTGCTTCTGGGATTTGTTCGACAACTTCCATTTTATTATCTACTTCTTCCACGCCTTCAACATTGCCAATAGCCAACACTATTTTTTCTGCATGCTCTTGCTTTTCAGCCTCTCCTTCAACCGTGACAAAACTATCTTTCACGATTATTTTAATTCTATTAAAAGGCAAGCCAAGGCTATTTACATGTTCCAAAAGTGCATTAGCCCTGATTATAGGCACTTCTTCTTTAGACGCTTCTTTTTCTTTTCCTCCAAAAATTTTGGCACCAGCTCCTTTTATAAATGATATCAATCCCATATAATTTGTTTTTTACTGATTTCTTATTTTTAAAATTTATTTAATACACATTAATATTACGATATTTTTCATGATATATATCATTATTTCCAAGTGAAAACGAAATAATTCGAGATATTTAATTTTGGGGTTTAAGATTATTTATACTGTTTGATTTCTAGTTGGTAGACCTGTTTTTCTAGTTTCTAAGAATCATTTAGGATTAAAACCAAGAAAAAACTATTCAAGGTCTTTATTTACAATTTCAATCTCTAAGTCTGGCGGAAGTCCCTGGAATGCCAGGTAAATCTGGGCGGTGACCAAAACATCCCTCAAACAATACTCCCTGATTTTTTCAAGGTCTTTTTCATGGTAATAGGCTTCATTGACATGGGAACCATCAATTCCTTCTTTGGAGGTGGGGATGTCAAAAATAGCTGCCAAAAGCTCCAATCTTGTGTAATGCTTGTAATCCCCGAATTTCCAAAGTTCAAGTGTGTCCAAATGCCTGACTTCCCAAGGTTTTTTTCCTGCGATCTGCAAAGGTTCGGGAAGTGGGATCCTGTTGATCAAAATCCTTCGGCTTAAATAGGGAAAGTCAAATTCCTTTCCGTTATGGGCACAGAGTATCCACTTTTTTCTTTGGAGTAATTCTACAAACCCAGTGAGGGTATCATACTCCTGTTCCTCCCCATAGCTTTTGGTTCTGAATTCCAGTTTGTTTTCATCTTCCACAAAATGAAAATAGCCCACGCCCACACAGATGACTTTTCCGAATTCCGCATAGATTCCTGCTTTGTTGAAAAAGAGACTACCGGGTTCGAGTTCCTCTTCTTTGGGTTGGATATGTTTTTCCTTTTTGATCCATTCCTCCTTAAGTCTTGGAGGCAAAGCTTCAAAAGCCTCTTCTTGAGAGGCCGTTTCAATATCCAAAAAAAGGATATCGCTCAATTCATTGAAAAAATTCCCCATAGCTAAAATTTTTATCCGTGAAGGATGCCTTCCATATCCAATTCTGGAATATAGGTCATATTGGAGGGATCCATGCTGCCTTCTGTAAAGATAAACTTTTTGTCGAAAATCTGATCAAGGATATAGTAACTAACCCAATATTCATTGTTCAGGGCAAATAAAGCAGGATCGATGGGTTCAATTTTGGCAATTGATTCCGCTCCCAATTCCTGGATCATATGCCGCAAAGTGGAGGTTTTCTTTTCCTCCCCATCAATAACCCCATACCCTTTGGAGGTGATCATGACGGTATTCAGTTCTATCAAATTGAGATTGATGATATACACAGCCCATTCAATATTGCCATTGATGTTGTCCTTGGCTATGGCCAGTTTAACTCCTGTGACCGGGTGAAAGTCGATGTCTTTTTTCATTTTTTTTAGAGGTGAGATGTGAGACATGAGATTTGAGACATAAGAACATGCCTTCCGGCAGGCTGGCGCAAGACATAAAACACAAGATTTAAATTAAAATTTAACTGTTCGTTTTAAAAATTATATCAATCATATTTCCATAGTATTTCTACCATATATCCATTTTACATTAGACCAACTCCATCTCAAATAAATCAATAATATGTCTTTTGACTTTTTCTTTGACTTTTGAAAGGTCTACAGGTCTTCCCAATTCGAGGTGAAGGGAGGTCACGGCTTTGTCGGGGATGCCACAGGGGATGATATTGTTAAAGTAAGCGATATCAGAATTGACATTAAAGGCAAAACCATGCAGGGTTACCCATCGGCTGGATTTGACGCCTAAAGCACAGATTTTTCTTGGATTTTTCTGCAAATCGTGATCCAGCCAAACTCCTGTCAAGCCTTCAATCCTTCCTGCTTCTATACCATATTCTGCCAAGGTCAAAATAATGGCTTCCTCCAAAAGCCTCAGGTATTTGTGGATATCTGTAAAGAAATTGTCTAAGTCGATGATCGGATAACCTACCAATTGTCCGGGGCCATGATAAGTGATATCGCCACCTCGGTTGATTTTGTAGAAGGTGGCCTGTTTTTCTTTTAGACCGTTTTCATCCAAAAGCAAATGAGAAAGTTCACCGCTTTTGCCCAAAGTATACACATGGGGATGCTCCACAAAAATCAGGTAATTATCGGTCGGCTTTTGGAGTTCGGGCGGAGAATTCCTGTTTTCGATTTTCAGTGCAACAGATTTTGCAAACAATTCTTCCTGAAAATCCCAGGTTTCCCGGTAATCCTTTAGGCCTAAGTCTAGAAATTTTACTTTTTTATTGATAACTTGATTCACAGTTTTGGAGGGTTGCTGCTTTGCAACAAGCGTTTTTAAATATAGGTTCTCAAAGAGTTTTTCAAAAATAAACAATATTCACGATGGCAGAACACAATGACAAAGGAAAGGAAGCTGAGTACTTGGCCAAGGAATGGCTGAGTGGCCGGGGCTATGAATTTGTAGAGGCTAATTACCGCTACAGTCACGCAGAAATTGATCTAATATTCAAGTATAAAGGAATCCTGGTTTTTGTAGAGGTCAAATACCGCAGTGGGACAGGATTTGGATATGCAGAGGAGTTTGTGGACTATACCAAGCGGAAGCTGATAGTCAAAGCAGCTGACCACTATATCCATGAAAAGGACTGGCACAAAGATATCCGATTTGATATAGTGGGTGTTTATCGGGACAAAAATGGCAATGTGAATTTTAAGCAGTTTGAGGATGCGTTTTATTAACCTCAACTATTCGGCTTAAACTTCTCCACATAATTCTCCACGGGTTTCAGCGACTTTAGGTAGGCAAAAATCGATTCAAGATCGGATTCTTTCATTCCGGCATACATGACCCAAGGCATGATAGTTTGGAATTCTCCTGGCTTTACCTCAGGTGCGGTCAAGTGTTCATTTTCATACATTTTGAATCGTTGGACAAACATGTCTTTGGTCCAGTTTCCGATTCCGCTTTCATGTGGGGTGAGGTTAGGACTAGTCAGGACTCCATCGGGGAATTCAAAAGATCTTCCACCGGCCAGTCTTTCTCCAACATAATCACCATTTTCGAACTTAGTATGGCAGTCAGCACAAGCTGCTGCATTTACCAAATATCCACCATAGGCCACTTGGTCAGAAAGTGCAGGCTTTTTGGTGAGTTGTGCTTTTGCAGGCATGGTTCTGAGGATGAAATTGAATGGGAAATCTGCTTTGGACTTGGGATGCTTTGTTTCAATTGGATCCAAAGTCCTGAGATAGGCAATAACAGACTCTATGTCCTCCCGGTCAATGGTGCCGTAACTGTGGTAAGGCATCACAGGAAAAATAGGGCTGCCATCTTTTCTAACCCCTGTAGTAATAAGTCTAAAAATTTCCCCATCTGTCCAGTCCCCTATCCCATAAGGAGTGATATTGGGAGAAATAAAAATTCCTGGGAATCCCATGCTTTGATCAAATCTTTCCCCACCTGCTGTCAAGGTGCTGGGTACAGGGGGACCTGAAAACTGACTAAAATCCCTCACTGAATGACAGTCTACACACATCATAACATGGTATGCCATGTATTTTCCGTGAGCGACTTTTTCGGGAGTGATCTCTACTACCAGGTCTTCTGGTGCAGGTCCTACATTGGGTAGCGCAACACTTACATAGGTAGCTGTAACCACGATCAAAAGAATAACGGCTGTCGCAATATATGCGGTAATTTTCAAAAACTTTTTCATAACACGGTCTTGATTTGGTTTAAATGGTTACTCCAAAAATGAGTTATTTAGGTTTTATGGAGATCACCCATTTGAGTGATATTCACATTTGATTTGGATGAAATGATGTTATTTTCCATCCCATAAGAATTTAAAAAGTGTTTATGTATCAATAGTTTCTCAGTTTATGGATCAGGTCAGTTCGGTTGATGGCGTGGGTTTTTGAAAAAATATTTTTAAGGTGGGTCTTTACGGTGTTTTCACTTACAAACAAATTTTCGGCAATTTCATTGTTGGTCATACCTTTCTCCACCAATTCGATGATCTGACTTTCCCGGGTGGTGAGAGGACTTAATAATTTGGAATTGATTCTCCCTATATCAATGGAGGTCCCATTTATTTGGTTGGGGATATTGTTTTCTTGAAGTTTTACTTTTGCCCGCCATCGATAAACATAAAAATAAATCCCTGCCAACCCGGAAAGAAAAGCAATGGTCAAAAATATACTCAGCCTGGCTTTTTTGTTTTTTTCTTCGGAAAGTTCAAGGGCTTGTTGTTGTATTTTCTTGTCTTTCTCTATTGCCTCAAACCGTGCCTGCATTTCCTCAAATGCCCATAATTTCTGTTCATTATTAATGCTGTCATTCAAGATATTGAAGGCTTTCCAAGACTCCAGGGATTTTTCGGGCTGTTGTAGCAACTCATAAGCAACTGCCAATTCCTTCATTACCTGTCTTTTCAATTCCAACCTTTCCGTTTGTTCCACAATTTCCTTTGCAGAAAGTAGCTTGGCCAAACCTTCATCCGTTTTTCCAGCCCTTACCTCCAATATTCCCAAATAGGTCAATGCACCTGCTTTCTCGTGGTTTTTATCAGATTTTAGGTTTTCGATGCCGGTTTTGAGATATTCGTAAGCTTCCTTGTGATTTTCCAGATTGTACAGTGCTACCCCCAGGCCTATGTTGATTTCCGCCATAGTCCTTAATTCAGATTTTCCATCAGCTAATTTTTGTGCCTTGGAAAATGCTTCGAGACTTTCATCAAAATCTTGCATATAAGAGTAAAGCAAGCCGATGTTATAATGTGCATTTACAAGTCCGATTGTATCATTTTGTTTTTCTTTTATTTCAAGAGATTGGAGATAAATATCCAATGCTTTTTTAAAATTCCTTCTGTGCCTATATATCACACCGAGATTATTGAGAGCATGTGATTCTCCTTCCCAATACCCGGTTTTATAACTTAAACCCAAAGCATCATGGTAATATTTGACAGCATTATTGAAATCTGATTGGTAATAATATGCGACTCCCATGGCATTTCTCAGCTTGGCCATACTGAGACTGTCCTTATGGATCACTGCGATGTTGTAAGCATTTTGGAAGGTGGCTATGGACTCTTCAAATTTATCCCCGAATTCAAGGGCAAGGGCTTTTTGGTACAAATTCCAGATTTGGCCTTGGGCAAATCCCAGATCTCTGGCTAAATTAAAACCCCGTTCGCTGTAATGGATGGCAGAATCAAGATGATCATCCATGTGATAGTAGGCCATGTCCCTTAGTATCCAAACCCTGTTTGTATCTCGCTGGCTTTTTTTCAATTGTTGGAGAAGATCATCCAATTCATTCTGACCATAGGAAGGGTGCGAATTAAGAAGAGCAATTCCTGCCATCAGGACTGTAAAAAAGGCGGACCTTATAAAAAAGGGGAATATAATTTCCGGGTGAAGCTTTTTCATTGTTGTGGGTAAATAACTTAGTTCAAATCATTTTAATAATGAATTGAATCAAAGAGGATTAAAAGTCCATGTTAATTTAAAAAAAAATGTCGGGATTGGATAAAAACGTTAATAAGAAAAAAGAGGAAACGAGGAAAAGATGAAAACCTCAATATATTTTTTTCGCCTGAAAGATGAATGAGAGTAGATTTAATTAAACTAATCAGTTAAAAAATCTCTAAACAGTTCAAAAATGGAGATAAAATATATTTTGAATAAATTTATAACAAACCCTCCAGATATTCCCAGATGGTCTCAAATACGATCTTATGTCCTTCCTCGGTAGGGTGAATCCCGTCAGGAAGATTCAGATCAGGATTTCCGGCAACACCTTCCAACAAAAATGGGATAAGTTTTACATTTTCTTCTTCAGCCACGCTTGGGTATAGTTCCCTAAATTCACGTGTATATTCCGGACCCATATTGGGTGGGATTTGCATACCCGCTAATAGGATAGTTGTTTCCGAATATTTGGAACGGACTGTTTGGATGATACCTTTTAGGTTCTTCTTTGTTTCAGAAATCGGGATGCCTCTCAACCCATCATTTCCACCCAATTCAAGGACAAATATTGCAGGCTCTTCTTCCAAAAACCAATCCAATCGGCTAAGTCCACTGGCAGTTGTTTCACCACTCAATCCTCCATTGACTACTCTATAATTCAGTTCCAAGCTGTCAATCCGCTGAGCAACCAAACCAGGGAATGCATCCTCAGCATCAATTCCGTAACCTGCACTTAGGCTGTTGCCGAAAAAGAGGATGAGTTTTTTAGAATTTGATGATTCTAATATTTGATTTGGGTTTTGAATGGTTTTTTCAGCAGGTTTTTGATTGCAACTGAATGAGAAAATGATAATTAGTATATAGAATGAAAATTTATAATTCATAAATCATTAGGTCTAGTTCTTTAATTTTACTGAAACCTTTATCTGCAGTTAGTAATGTGAGATTCTGTTTTAAAAAGATCATTTCCATTCATCTCTCAATTCTTTTTGAATTTGAAGAGGATCAATGATTGAAGTTATTGAGCCGCTATATTTAGAAGCATCTAACCTTTTTTTTGTCTTGATTTTCGATAGCGCTTTTTTGATGGTTTCAATATCAGCACCCCTTTTGATTTTGGTTGTCATTTTTTATTCTTTTCCCAAATCTACAATTTTTCAAGCGAAATTGTTTCAATCCATTCTTTCGCATTATCTTTATTTCCAACGGATCAAACCTTTTGGACGTTGGATGGTGTTATTAGCCCGTACAAAAACCCTTCTTATTTTTATGAGTATTTTAAGTGTAAAGGAAGTTTCCAAAACCTACCAAAGTGGTAACAGGAAATTGACTGTTTTGGATAATGTCAATCTCAATATCCAATCCGGTGACAGTATTGCGATCGTTGGGCCATCAGGAAGCGGTAAGACCACCTTGCTTGGCTTATGTGCAGGGTTGGATTCCGCAACCACAGGCTCGGTAGTGCTCAATGGAAGTGCATTCGAGAAATTGTCCGAGGATGAAAGGGCTGCCGTAAGGAGTAAGAATGTGGGTTTTATATTTCAGAATTTCCAGCTTCTCCCCACTTTGACTGCCCTTGAAAATGTGATGGTGCCTTTGGAATTGAAAAAAAGAAAAGATGCCAAGGAGAAAGCATTGTCATTGCTTCAAAAAGTTGGTTTGGGTGACAGGGTAACACATTACCCAACACAGTTATCCGGTGGGGAACAGCAGCGTGTATCCATTGCAAGGGCTTTTGCCAATGAGCCTTTGATACTTTTTGCGGACGAACCCACAGGAAACCTTGATACTGAAACAGGTGGAATGATCGAAGACCTTATTTTTAATATGAACAAGGAAGAAGGAACCACTTTGGTTTTGGTGACCCATGACACGGAGTTGGCCAGACGAACAAACAGAATCATTCATATCAAAGGGGGCAAAATCCAGGAGGAAAGCAATGGCTGATTTTTCTTGGATTTTATTGATGGCTTATAGGGATTTCCGCAAGAATTTCTCCCGCCTTTTGCTATTTGTTTCCTCCATGGTGGTTGGTATAGCAGCTTTGGTAGGGATAAGCTCTTTTGGAGAAAACCTAAAAAAAGATATTGAAGATCAGTCCAAGGAACTGGTCGGGGCTGATTTGGTCCTTAAAAACAACAAACCGCTTGGGGAACAGCCCACTGATTCCATCGCAATCCAAACCGCGGAGGAAGTGAATTTTGCCAGTATGGTGGCATTTCCTGCCACGGGGGAAAGTAGGTTGACCCAAGTCAGGTTGCTGGAAGGGGATTTTCCTTTTTATGGAAAACTGGAGACAATCCCTGAAAATGCCGAAAGCACATTTAGGGACGGGGGAAGAAAAGCATTGGTTGAAAAATTGCTGATGGCACAGTTCAATGCAGTGGTTGGGGATAGCATCAAAGTAGGGGAATTGACTTTTGTGATCGAAGGAGAACTACAGAAAGTACCAGGTCAAACAGGAATTGCAGCTACAGTAGCCCCTGCGGTGTATTTACCCATGGAATATGCCGAGGCAACAGGATTGATCCAATACGGAAGCAGGCTTAATTATCAGCGTTATTATCAATTGGCAGATGAAGTGATCCCGGAAGAATTGGTCAAGCTGTATGAGGAACAATGGGAAGAGGAGAAAGTAAATGCAGATACAGTGGAAGACCGCCGTCGCCAAACCGGACGTTCTTTTCAGAACCTCTCGAATTTTCTGAGTTTGGTGGCATTTATTGCTTTGCTTTTGGGCTGTGTGGGGGTGGCTAGTGCGGTGAATGTTTTTGTGAAAGAGAAATTAGCTTCAGTCGCAGTATTGCGCTGCTTGGGAGTATCCGCATGGGCTGCTATGAAAATCTATCTTGTTCAGATTTTGGTCATGGGTTTGATAGGATCACTATTCGGAGCTTTTTTGGGTACCATGCTTCAGTTTGTATTGCCGACTGTTTTTGCTGATTTTCTTCCAGTGGAGGTTACCATGGCGATTTCATGGAAGAGTGTTGGGTTCGGGATTTTGACAGGATTGCTTGTCGCAGTGCTTTTTGCGCTTTTACCTTTATTAAAAATCAGGAAAGTATCACCAATGGCCACTTTAAGGCCTGAGGAAGGGGAAACCAAAATCTCCAAAGACCCTTTGCGATGGGGTGTGATTACAGGCATTTTGCTGTTCATTTTTGGATTCAGCTTTTTTCTATTGAATGGCTGGAAAGAGGCATTAGGTTTTTCCGGATTTGTATTGTTTGCATTTCTGGCTTTATGGTCAGTTGCCTTGGGAATCATGTGGATGATAAAAAGGTTTTTGCCCATTACCTTACAATATCCTATACGACAATCTTTAGCCAATCTCTACAGACCAAATAACCAAACCGTTTCTTTGATTGCAACAATTGGTCTTGGCACAGCGATGATCAGCACCTTGTTTTTTGTTCAAAACCAATTATTGGATGAGGCAAGATTTGCGGATAAAGAGGATCAGCCTAATATGTTGTTGTTTGATATTCAGACCCATCAGGTGGATTCAGTCGCTGAAAGGATCAGAAGAAGGGATTTGCCCATTTTACAACAAGTGCCGATCGTAACAATGGGATTGGAATCCATCAATGGTCTGACCAAAAAAGGCAATGATACATTGCCAGATGAGGAAAGAAGATCAAGGGGATTGTACAACAGGGAATTTAGGGTGACATACAGGGATTCTTTGATATCCTCAGAAAGGATGGTCAGTGGGGAACTGAAAAAAGTGGATTCATCAAGTGATTCAGTCTTTATATCTTTTGACGAGGGTTACGCGGAAAGAACCGGTATCAATTTGGGCGATGAGATTATTTTCAACGTTCAGGGTAGATCGATTAAAACTTATGTGGGAAGTTTCAGGGATATCAAATTCAATCAGGTTTCAACCAATTTTCTGGTATTGTTTCCGGACAATGTTTTGACCAATGCACCAAAATTCCACGTGCTGATCACCAAAACAAAAAATGACAGACAGGCAGCCGATGTGCAATCAGAGATTGTGCGGACATTCCCAAACATCTCAGTCATCAACTTAGGGGCAATCGTGGAAACTTTGGAAGAAATCTTGGGTAAAATCAGCTTCGTCATACAGTTCATGGCTTTCTTCAGTATCATCACAGGTATCTTGGTTTTGATCAGTTCCCTGATCATCAGTAAATTCCAGAGAATGCGTGAAAGCATTCTGTTGCGGACTTTGGGCGCGGATAGTGGGACTGTTAGTAAAATCAACACGTTGGAATATTTCTTTTTGGGTTCCTTGGCTTCCTTAAGCGGGATTTTGCTGTCATTTTTGGCCACCTTTCTTTTGAGCAAGTTTGTGTTCAATTTGCCTTTTCGCGGGGCTTATGAGGAAGCATTGATTGTTTATCTTGCAATAACTGCGCTGACGGTTTTATTGGGCTGGTTGAATGGTAGGAATATTATCAAGATGGCACCGATGGAGATTTTGAGGGGGTGATATTTACTTGATGCATTTTAGTAAAATAACACCTTTATTTCAGATGAATCTGATCTTAAAAGTTATTGGATATTATAGATATTTGGCATATCCTATTGAGTAAAACTAATTTTAAAATAGAATGGGTTAATAGCAATTTTCACCTTCTTTTTAGTGATTTATTCCCGGTACCATCACATGTGTTTTAATGGGCTAACATTGGTTTTGCTTTTCGGCTTGATGAGGGATTAAATTCGCTAGATAGTTTAGGTGAATTCTATGTTTATTAAACAAATAATCCTACTTTTAAAAACTTAATTTAAAAGTGTTCTGCTATAAGAAAATTTAAACTCCTTGGTTTAGTTTTGATGATTGCTTGCAATTCTATTGAGTAATAACTACGATTGCAATAAATTTTTAATAATGGATTCAATATGAAAAAATCAACAATTTGTATACTGGCTTTTGTATTTGCGATTTTCAGTTTCCAAGAAGCTGAAGCACAAGTACATCTGGGTATTTATCATGGTGGGGTTTTGTCCCAAATTGGAGTGGGTACGGATGTTGATAAAAAAATATTCGGAGAGGTTAGATTTTTAGCCGGAGATGTTGTCAATTATGTTTTGGGTGTGGAGGCATTGGGCCATTATAATGTTAAGCAAACTGAATGGTATAATTTACACATTGGTTTGATGGTGGGATATACAGATGTGGATGAAGGCAGGATTGGATTACCTTTGGGTATGGATTTCAAGCCCATTTCAAATCACCGTCAATTTTCTGTTTTATTGGAAGGAACTCCCTTGGTAGCCAATTCGGACTTTACACTCAGGGCAAATATTGGTCTTCGCTATACTTTCCGTAAGGAATAATTTTTCAATAGTTCCGTACGTCCGTACGAACGAACGATTTACCACTGTTTGATAGTCGGTTTTTTTGTTTTTTAGGAAAGGACTATTTTAAGCCTGTCAACCATTTATCTGTATGAAAAAACCTATACTATTTCTATTTCTGGCTGTTTTATTATTTCCATTTGCTTCTTCATCCCAAGTAATGCCCTCACCTGACAGGAAGGAAGGGGAAGGTCCTTATGAAAAGTTGATCATCAGAGGCGTGACTTTGGTGGATGGTACAGGAGCGCCTCCGATAGGTCCGGTGGATATTGTCGTCGAAAAAAATAAAATCGCGGAAGTTAGGGTGGTGGGTTATCCCGGATTGCCAATTAAAGAGGATAGAAGGCCTAAGGCCGGTCCAAATGATAAGGTCATGGATCTTGAAGCCCACTACTTGCTTCCCGGTCTGATTGATATGCACGGTCATATCGGTGGAGCTGGCCAAGGAACTCCTGCGGAATATGTATTCAAACTTTGGATGGCGCATGGCATTACCACGGTAAGAGACCCTTCTGCTGGCAATGGCCTGAATTGGGTATTGGAACATAAAAAGAAATCTGCTGCCAATACGATCACTGCTCCGAGATTATTGGCTTATACCAGTTTCGGTCAAGGAGCGACCACACCTATTACCAACGCTACCGAAGCCAAAGCTTGGGTCAATGAAAATGCAAAAAAAGGAGCAGATGGGGTAAAATTCTTTGGAGCCAAGCCCGAAGTAATGCAGGCAGCATTGGAAGAAAACAAAAGAATAGGATTAAGATCCTCAATGCATCATGCACAGATGGATGTGGCAAGGTGGAATGTGCTGAATTCAGCAAGGGCAGGTCTGACCACCATGGAACATTGGTATGGATTGCCCGAAGCCTTATTGGTGGACAGGACTATTCAGGATTACCGGTTGGATTACAATTACCAAAATGAGCAACATAGATTTGCGGAAGCTGGTAAACTTTGGAAACAGGCCGCGGAACCTTATTCCGATCATTGGAACAAGGTCATGCAGGAATTGCTGGATTTGGATTTTACCATTGACCCTACCTTTAATATCTATGAAGCCAACCGTGACCTGATGCGGGCAAGAAGGGCAGAATGGCATGAGGAATATACACTGCCCTCATTGTGGAGATTTTATAAGCCATCAAGAGAATCCCATGGTTCATATTGGTTTGATTGGACAACTGAAGAGGAGATCCAATGGAAAGAAAATTACCGGATCTGGATGACCTTTGTCAATGAATATAAAAACAGGGGTGGAAGGGTTACGGCTGGATCGGATTCCGGATTTATCTATCAGTTATATGGATTTGCATTTATCAGAGAGTTGGAATTGCTAAGGGAAGCTGGTTTTCACCCTTTGGAAGTCATCAGGGCTGCGACAATGCATGCATCCGAGGCATTGGGTATGGACAAGGAAATTGGAACTGTCGAAGTCGGTAAATTGGCAGATTTCGTGATACTGGAAGAAAATCCACTTCAAAACCTTAAAGTGCTATATGGCACAGGAGCTATCAGAATAGGAGATGATAATGAACCAATAAGGGTGGGAGGAGTTAAATATACTGTCAAGGATGGAATCGTCTATGATGCCAAACAACTCCTTGAAGATGCCCGTGTCATAGTCCAACAGCATAAAGCCCGTGAAAATGCCATGAAGTTGAAGCAACCGGGATTGGATTGGTAATTCTTAGAAGGGAGAGATTAGATGAGAGAAGCGAGATGCAAGAGATTAGATATAAGAATCAAGAGCCAAGATACAAGAGCCAAGAACCTAGAGAGAGCAGAGGGCAGGCACTATTGATGTTTTGTTAATCTAATTCATTAACTATTAAATAAGACTTCTCCTTGTCATGTCGACTGCAGGAGACATTTGGCGAGAAGAGTCAAGAGTCAAAGATCCGAGAGGAGACGAGAACGGAGAAGTGAGAATTTCCTGTATTAGTGTCAATAATCATCAACTAGTTAAATAAACTCTGAAAAAACATTCAACCTCAATTTCTTGGTACATTGTTCATGGTACTTTGTACTAAATCCCTCAAACTTCGTACAATAAGACATGCCCCATATCCAACTCAATAACATCAAACTTTTTTACATCAAAGAAGGTGAAGGAAAAGAAACCATTGTCTTTTCACATGGACTGCTTTGGAGCCATAAGATGTTTATGGAACAAGTGGAATTTTTGAAAAAAAGATACACAGTCATTGCCTATGACCATAGGGGCCAAGGACAATCAGAGGTGAACGGCAGCCCCATTGATATGGATATTTTGACTGAAGATGTGTTGGAACTGATAGATAAGTTAGTTGGCCGCCCCGTTCATTTTGCAGGTCTTTCTATGGGAGGGTTTGTTGGGATGCGGCTGGCAGCACGTTATCCCGAAAAAGTTAAAAGCCTAATATTAATGGAGACCTCTGCTAATCCTGAGCCTGTAGAGAATCTTCCAAAATACAAACTTTTGAACGGTATTGTAAAATTGTTTGGTGTAATACCTATGGTTGCTTCTAAGGTTATGCCGATTATGTTTGCACAGAGTTGGTTGGAAAATCCCAAAAACAAGGAATCGTACAAAAAATGGACTAAAGAATTACAGTCCAATAAAAAATCAATTACCAAATCAGTGGAGGCCGTAATTTACAGAAAAGGAGTTGAGGAAGAAATCCGAAACATCAAATGCCCAACCATGGTGATAGTAGGAGATGAGGATGTTGCAACCAAACCTGAAAAAGCCAAATTTCTGCAAATGGCAATACCCAATGCAAGACTTCACATGGTGCCTGGGGCAGGCCATAGCAGTTCCATAGAAAAGCCTGAGGAAATAAACAGGTTGATAGGAGATTGGTTGGCAAAGTTCCAGTGATCAAATAAAAATCAGATGCTATTTTAAAAAATATATTGGAATTGGGAAACCTTTTGTTACATTTGCATGTATATACATTAAATATCTAAACATCATATTCAATGAGGCTCGAGGAGGCGATAAAACAGAAAGAGTTCAAAGATCCATACAATAAAGCAATAGTAAACTTGCTTTATACCCAAAGTTTTATAGTGACAAAACAATGCACCTTCTTTAAACCCTTCGGTCTATCTCCTGAGCAATACAATGTTTTAAGGATATTGAGAGGACAGAAAGGTAATCCTATTACAGTTTCATCGATTCAGGAGAGAATGCTTAACAAAATGTCAAATGCCTCTCGATTGGTAGAAAAACTTAAACAAAAAGGAATGGTAGTCCGTGAAGAATGCCCCTCAGATAGAAGGCAGGTTGATATCCTGATCACCGAAAAAGGAATGGATGTTCTTAATCAATTACACAATCAAATGAATGGATTAGACAAAGCCATTATCCAACTTAATGAAGAGGAAGTAGATCAATTAAATCTTCTTTTGGATAAATTGAGAGGCTGAAAAAAAATTTAAACAAATAGATGTATAGACACTTAATGTAAATACAATTTAAAACCAATAAATAATTTAACGATGAGTACAGCAACAGCAACAACTACAAAATGGTCCATTGACCCAACACATTCAGAAGTTTCATTCAAAGTAAAGCACTTGGTGATTTCTACAGTTACCGGTTATTTTAAATCTTTTGAGGGTTCCGTTGAAGCGGATTCTGAGGATTTTGATGGAGCTAACATTTCATTTTCAGCGGAAATTGCGAGTATTTCTACCAATCAATCTGATAGGGATACACATTTGAAATCAGCAGATTTCTTTGATGCTGAAAAATTTCCTAAGATGTCATTCTCCGGTATTTTGAAAGGAAGTACTTTGGAAGGTGAACTGACAATCAAAGACATTACCAAAACATTAACATTAGATGTTGATTTTGGTGGAGTAGTAGAAGATCCTTATGGAAATACCAAAGCAGGATTTGAAATTGAAGGTAAAATCAGCAGAAAAGAATACGGCTTGATGTGGAATGCCGTGACCGAAGCTGGTAGTGTCGTGGTAAGCGACAAAGTAAGAATTATAGTAAATGCTCAAGTTATAAAGCAATAGTCTACCTCAGACCTTTGGGGTTTTTTATACCCCAAAGGTCTTATACTTATAAAAACTCTAAACCCTTTAATCACTGAGAAAAAAAGAATTTCCTAAATAATATGGGAGAGATCTCTTTAAGTCAAAAAACCATGTCCCACTTTTCCTTTTTTACCAATTAACCGGTAACTTAATACCAATATAAATATCAAAACCATGAAAGCGCTGATAACTGGAATACATCATATTACTGCCATAGCAGGAAATCCCCAAAAGAATGTTGATTTCTATACGGGCATTTTGGGGTTGAGAATGGTCAAAAAAACCATCAATTTTGATTCTCCTGATGTATATCATTTTTATTTTGCTGATGAATTGGGAACACCGGGAACAGTTTTCACGACTTTCCCTTTTGATGGAGCAAAAAAAGGAACAAAGGGTACCGGTGAATTGACATACACCGCTTTTTCAATTCCCCAAGGTGCATTATCATTTTGGATAGACAGGTTGGCCAAATTTAATGTTCCGACATCTACAACATTAAATCGTTTTGGTGAAAAATTGATCCGTTTTGAAGACCACGATGGCATGGGAATAGAATTGATAGCCAATGACAGTGATTCCCGAAAAGGTTGGACATATGGCAACATCCCATTGGAACATTCCATAAAGGGGTTTTATGGAGCTACATTGAATCTTAAGGCAAAAGAATTGACCCAAAAATTGCTCACTCAATTTATGAATTACAAATTCATCACTGAGGAAGATGGTCGATATCGCTATGGAACTGACGGGAAGCCAGGGGATATCGTTGACATAGTCATAGACAAAAATGGGCGTCAGGGAATCCAAAGTGCAGGTACGGTTCATCACATTGCATTCCGTACAGCCAATATTTCCACCCAACTTGAAATCCAAAAGATACTGATGGAGAATGGCTACCAAGTCACTGAAGTAAAAGACAGGAACTATTTTAAATCCATTTATTTTAGAGAACCCGGAGGAGTACTATTTGAGATTGCCACGGATGAGCCTGGTTTTGCCATTGATGAGGATGAAGCACATTTGGGTGAATCGTTGAAATTGCCTGAATGGGCAGAACCCCAACGTGATAAAATAGCATCAAGATTGGCAAAAGTGAAATTGAACATTGAAAGTTTTGCATAAGATGAAAACAGCAGGTACAGCATTGGAAAAAGCCAAAAAAGTAGCCATTATGATCCATGGTCGTGGTGCCACTGCAGATAGCATCCTGAGTTTGAAGGATCATCTCAATCTTGATGGTTTTGCGCTAATTGCACCACAGGCACCGGGAAACACTTGGTATCCATACAGTTTTATGGCTCCTGATTCAAGCAATGAACCGGCATTCTCCAATGCCATGAAAATGCTTGATGGTGTTGTCGAAGATTTGGAGTCTAAAGGATTCAAATCAGGGCAAATTTTTTTTATAGGGTTTTCTCAAGGAGCTTGTCTTTCATTGGAATACGCAACCCAAAATGCCAAAAAATACGGCAGTGTGATTGCCTTTACAGGAGGACTGATAGGTGAGAAACTTAACCCTAATAAATACAAGGGTGATTTTGATGCGTCAAAAGTTTTCATCGGGTCAAGTCACAAAGACATGCATGTGCCATTAAGCAGGATTGAAGACTCAGTTGAGTTGATAAAGAAAATGGGGGGAAATGTGAAAACAATGATATTTAAAGATTCAGACCATACAATTAGAAAGGAAGAAGTCGATTGGGTCAATGAGAATATCTTGAAATAAATATTGTCAGCTAAACCAACTAGGAACCTGACCAATTGAAGGTCAGGTTTTTTTCTTTTTAAAGAGCTATCAATAAAAAGAAAAATCCTTAAATTTAGAATAAAATAATTTAGGAGATATGGATATTCAAGCAAAAAAATTATTGTTAATTGAGTGGTTGGCGGCATTGAAGGACAAATCTTTAATTGATGATTTAATGAAATTGAAGGAGGGAAACCGAATTGGGATTTTACAATACAATAAAGAATTGGAAGAAGCCAACACAAGGATTGAGTCAGGTGAATACATTACCCATGAAGATTTGGAAAAAGAATCCAAAGAATGGCTGAAATGAAAATCATCTGGGACACAGAGGCTAAAATTTCCTTTAGGAAATTACTTATTCACATAAAAAAAGATTCTTTACAAGCCGCTGAAAAAGTAAAATTTGAAATCCTGGGCATTATAAAAAATATTCCAGATCATCCGGAAATTTTTCCATCTGATAAATTTAAAATAGATAATGATGGAAGTATTCGAGCATTTGAAAAGTATAGTTTTCGAATAGTCTATCAAATTACTCTGCACCACATTAGAATTTTGAGGGTTAGGCATGTCAAACAAGAACCAAAAGAGTATTAGATAATCCTAATTCAGTTCAAATTTACCAATTATTTAAAAATTGAATCCTAGGATATTTTAGAAGCTTATCTCTTTGTGAACCAATTCCTATTTAACATGTTAAATCTTCATGGACAATAAATATCTCCAATTTCTAGAAACCCTTTCCCAAAACAACAACAAAACCTGGATGGATGCCAATAGAGATTGGTATTTGCAAATCAGGGAGAGTTTATTGGCAGATGTGGAAGTAATATTACAAGGCATCACCCAATGGGAACCTGAACTTTCCGGTTTTAAAGCTAAAGATTGTGTTTTTAGGCAAAATAGGGATGTCAGGTTTTCGGCAAACAAAGATCCATACAAAACCAATTTGGCAGCTTACTTTTCAGTGGGAGGTAAAAAATCTTCCGGCCCGGGATATTACCTTCACATTCAGCCGGGGCAAAGTTTTATTGCAGGTGGGATTTGGATGCCTCCAGCTGATGTATTGAAGAAGATTAGGCAGGAAATTGATTATTCCGGAAAAGAACTGCAATCTATTCTTGAACAACCAGACTTTAAAAAAACCTTTGGTGGAATGCAGGGAGAGACCCTCAAGACCAGTCCGAAAGGTTATGATTCAGACCATCCATATATTGAGTTTTTAAGATTTAAGTCTTTTATTGTTTCCACTCCTCTAGACGACAATTTGATAGCTGATGGTTCATTCAGGAAATACACCATTGAAATTTTTAGGCAAATGAAACCTTTTCATGACTTTTTGAACAAAGCCACTGAAGATGTAAATGATGGGGAAGGACTTTTATGATCTAGGGATTAAAAATCCTCCCAGGGCACATTATCAAAGATTCCGGTGATGGCACCAAACCCAATCAAGATTAAAACCAAAATAGCAATGCCTATTCCAACAGCATACCAAATGAGTTTGGCTTTTGCCCAATTGGATTTATTGGGATTCCCCTGCTTGTCAAAAGCCCACACAATGAGCATGATAAAGCCAATCAAAGGAATGTTTGAAATCAAAATGGTCAGAAACCATTCACCTGTATTGATAGGCGGATGTTTGAATTGTTCATTGAATTCCATGGTTTTCAGGGGTTGGGATGTTTAATAAATCCTTTACTTCAAAGCTATATTCACTGACAGCAAAGTTTTCTGCATTGAAGGGATCAGTTTGAATAAATGAGATCTTGATGGTTTTGTAATCGTTGATTTTTGAATAGCCTACGGCGTATAGTTCAGCACATTTACGGGCAGTGTTTTCTTCACTGAAACGTAATGCAGGATTTTTTCCATTATGAAGTCTCAATTCCAGAGTACTTTTATTTTCTCCATTTTCGACGGTTTTTGACACCAGCACTTCTGCTCCTTCAAATTCCCCTAGTGCCAGGATCTCATCGGAAGGAAAATATCCTTCTCCTACCATTCTGTTAAATCCCCATAACATGGCTTTCATGACTTTTTCTCCATCACAGGATGTCAAAGAAAAAGAAAGGAAAAGAAGGAGAATTAATGATACATTTTTCATTTGGCTGCAACAGCTTCTATTTCAATCAATAGGTCAGGGTTGGCCAAGGCATAAACAGCTATTGTTGACCTGGCCACTTTATTAGGATTTTCTTCATTATTGAAATACTCCCCATAAGCTTTGAACCAAGCATCCCAATCGATATTTCCATCTTTGTCAGGTGCCAGGTAAACCCTCAAAAAAAAGACATCCTCCATCGAGAAACTTGCTTCGGAGATAGTTTCTTTTATCCTTTCCAAAGTACCTAAGCTTTGTTCATAGGTATTACCATACCGATCTTGCGAACCTAATGGAGCATTTTCGTCTTTAATCGGCGCGACAAGGCCTGATGTATAAAAATATTCCTTCCCTTTGGGGATATAAACTCCTCTAAGTATACTTGCCTCAGGACGGTCATATCTCACAATGAACTCTTCCTTCACTTCATTGCCAACTTTCTCTTCGGTAGAAACAGTACAGGATGTCGATATTATCAGTAGGACTAAGAGGATGTAATTTATATTTTTCATTTTATTGAATTTGCCAAAAAAGGCTTGACAGAGCAGGCATTTTGAATTTAAAATGGGCTGTTAACTAACTTTCATCATTTATTCAGCTGCCTGCGTTAATTTTTCTTCCCGGATTTTAACCCTTAATATAAAATCACTTAGAACATTCATATAATTGATAAAGGCATCATAAGGAGTGTCATAGTGACTGAAGTAGGAGTGAACGGCTCCATCGGAGAAGAACTTGGTACACATATAGTAAAAATGATCAGAGGTTTGAAGATAATTCCAATCTCTTTGGATTTCATCATCATCAATATTTGCCACTCTGTTCTCCATTTCATATAGCTTTGCAAAGGCTTCATTTTGGAGGTCATTCCCTAACCATGCTGTCAGGTCACGCTCCTCATCTGCCCAGGATATTGGGATTGGAACGTTGATTTTGGCAATTGGTCTGGCATTTCTTACCACCTCTGTTGGAGTAGAAAAACCATAATTGGTATGTTTAAATACAGCATTTGGCAATGCTCTCATAAATTCGAAAATCCCTGTTTCAGCCCATTGATGTTCACCGAATGTTTCATAATCCATAAACAGGTTAATTACTTCCTGTTCCCTAGGCAAAGCATTGATCCAGTTCACAAATTTTTCGGTGGTCAAAGGGTAATCAGACCAGGTTTTATTGCTGAATCGAAAGGCAATGTCATCACTTAACTGAAAATTTTTCAATAAAATTTTCAAATTGGGGTCGATGGAATTTTCATAAACAAAGTTTGGGCTTTTCCAGCCAAGGATATGTTTAGCACCTTCGGTAAGCATGCCTTCAAAACCCATTTCTGCAACCATACCACCAATCTTGTCAGAATAAATCAATTCGGTATTTCTAAAAACTTTGGGCTCGTAACCGTTGAAGTGCTTTTTGATTTTTTCCCTATGATTGTTGACCATTCTTTTGAACTCCGTTTTGCTTTTCAATGAGCAAAGCGCATGGGAATCAGTTTCGCTTAAAAGCTCTACATGACCTGTCGCCACGAGTCTTTTGAAGCTTTCGAGTACATCCGGGGCAAAAGCTTCAAATTGATCAAGACAAACACCGGAAATCGAAAATGCCACTTTGAAACCGCCTTTGTAATGGTTGATGAGCTCCAAAAGTAGGGCATTCATGGGTAGGTAGCATTTTTGGGCTACTTTTCTGATGATGCTTTTGTTGCTGTAGTCATCCCAATAATAATGATCCGCACCTATATCAAAAAAACGGTATGGCTTTATTCTTAGTGGCTGATGAACCTGAAAGTAAAAACAAATAGTTCTCATGGTTGTTGTTTGTGAAGTTTATCGTAAACGGTTACTAGTTTGGCAGCTACATGCTCCCATTTTAATTTTTTGAGTTCTTCGCTGCCCAATTCTCTGAACATTTTTGAAATACTGTCATAGTGCAGCAATCCAAAAATGGCATCTGCCATGGCGTCCACATCCCAGAAATCTACTTTGATGGCATTTCTAAGAACTTCCGCTACACCGGACTGCTTTGAAATAATGACAGGGGTATTATGTCTTACGGCTTCCAATGGGGCAATTCCAAAAGGCTCAGAAACAGATGGCATGACATATACATCACTGATGGCATACATGTCATCGACATCTTTTCCTTTGAGAAAGCCCGTAAAATGAAATTTTGTACCCATTCCGAGTTCAGCAACCCTTTCAATCATTTTATTGAGCAGATCCCCGCTTCCGGCCATTACAAATCTTACATTGGGATCCCTTTCAATTACCTTCTTGGCAGCTTCAACAAAATATTCAGGTCCTTTTTGAAAAGTGATTCTTCCCAAAAATGTCACGATTTTTTCGGGTACATTTTTCTGAATGGTTGATTTGATAATACTGGCATCAAGAACAGCATTATGTAAAACGCTAACTTTATCAGGATGAACACCATATTTCTCGATGACTACTTTTCTGGTAAGGTGGCTAACGGCGACCACATGGTCAGCAGCTAGCATTCCTGCCCTTTCAATATCGTAAACAGGTTTGTTGACCGATTCACCGGATCTGTCAAATTCTGTGGCGTGGATGTGGGCTATCAATGGCTTTCCGCTCATTTCTTTGGCAGCAATTCCTGCCGGATAAGCCAACCAATCATGGGCATGAATGACATCATGATCTTTGGATTTGGCAATTTGTGCTCCTACAAGGGCATATCTCGATACCTCCTTCATCAAATCTTTGCCGTACTTACCGCTAAACTCAAATTTATTTGAAAACACGCTTTCATCGACATCGGTGCGGTCGTGTATGGCATAGTCAGTATATTTCTTGAATTCATCAGGACCTAGGTAAGGAACCAAAAAGCTACTTACTTCGAGGTAGGTCAGGTTTTTCCATATTTTTTTGAATTTCTTCTCTCTATAATCTATCACCACATCACTCGCATTGACAAAATCAGCAACAGGTTCTTCATCACCCCACAATTTGGGCACAACAAAAATGACATCCTGTTTGTGGTGTACCAACCCTTTGACCAAGCCATAGCAGGCTGTACCTAATCCTCCTGAAATATGTGGCGGGAATTCCCACCCAAACATTAAAACCTTCATAAAAGCAGTTTAAACTTTATCCAATATATACATCATTCTCAATAATTCCCCTATACTCCACGCCTGGGAGATTGCTCCTTTTGGACGGTGCGGAGGGTCTCCGTCATAAATTTCCGCAACTGTCCCAACTCCGTATTGGGTCATCACTCCATCAAATCCCTGAATTATTTTTTCCACAAAATATTTTCCTGACTTTCCATGGAGTTTGAGGTAACCTTCCACAAAATTCCCCAAAAGCCATGGCCAGACTGTTCCATTATGGTATGCAATATCACGGGTGAACTGATTGCCATGATAGTATCCTTTGTATCCAGGATCATCCGGAGAAAGAGACCTTAATCCTCTGGTGGTAAGTAATTTTGATTTCACTTTTTCAAGAATACTATCCATCTGACTTTCCTCTAATGGCGAATATTTTAATGAAGTAGCAAAAACCATATTTGGTCTGATGGACCAATCCTTGAATTCTCCGGACACGTAATCGGCCAGATAACCTCTCTTTTCGTCCCAGAATATTTCCACAAAAGATTTTTTGACCTGATCCGAAAGTCCCTGAATTTCTTTGTCCCCTGCGAGTTCTACATAAAAACAAAGCGCATTGTACCAAAGGGCATTGATTTCAACGGGGCAACCGATTCTGGGAGTTACAGGGCCGTCGGTATTTACAGCGTCCATCCAAGTCAAAGCCACTCCTTCCACACCTCCATACATCAAACCATTCTCCAGCATGTGGATATTGTAATCTGTCCCATTACGGAATCCATCAATAATTCCTTTCATTTTATCAAGATATTTCTTTTTGACTGTCTTGGTGTCACCGGTGAATTCGATGTACTGCTGAAGGGACCAAAAAAACCATAAGGGTGCATCCATTGAAGTGGTATTTCTCATTACCCCGCTACCGACATTTGGAAATAGAGGACCTTGGAGGTCCGCTACCATGGTGTCCATGATATCCAAAAATGTTTCTTTGTCTCCCTGCGGCAAAGTTAGACCAGGTGCAGCGACAAAAGTATCCCTGCCCCACCATCCAAACCATGGATACCCGGCAATCACATGGGTTTTCCCATCCCGCTTTTGGATAAACTGTCCTGCAGAATTCTTGAGACAGTTAATAAAATTATTTCTTGGTATCCGTCTTGCCAGTTCCTTTTCAAAGGCTTTTTGTCGGGTACTTGGATCAGCCTCTATGAGTCCTGCTGAGAAAATCACCGATTCGCCTTTTTTAATATCAAATTCAAAATATCCGGGGACGAATAAATCTTCCTGATATTCATATCCCCGTTCCCTTTCCATGATATATTCTATGTTGAAATACCAATCCGGTTTTGAAACAAACTCATTTTTTTTGGAAAGTTGAAGATAAAGAGGATTATATTCATTGTACAACTGGAATTTTGCACCATTCGGCATTTTTGAAAATTCCTTATTGATCCTATTATTTTCTTTAGAAAGATTGTGATAGCCCCTGAATGCCAAAAACGGACTGATTCTTATTTTCGTTGGTGAATGAGCGTCCAATAGGGTGTAACGGATCATTACCCTGTCTCTATTGGTATCGAGAATAAGTTCTTTTTGCAACAAAACACCCCCCACTCTATATGTTAGCTTAGGAATGGGTTCAGAATCGAAATCTTCCAAATATTTGTGACCTCGCGGAGAATAATTGCCGGGAAATTTGCTGATGCCCAAGTTAAAATTTGCACCTCTCTGTATTACTGTTTCATGAACCGTTGACAACATCACGTGTAATTGTTCATCAATTTGGGGTTGTGGTACCACCAAAAGGCCATGGTATTTTCTGGTATTACATCCTATGATGGATGTGCTGGTATAGCAGCCACCTCTATTGGTTCTGATTATTTCCCTGTCAAGAGAGTAATTTAGGTTGATTAATTGGGTTTTTTCAAAATGGATATAACTCATTTGGTTAAAAGTTTTGAGATTTCCATAAAAATACTTTTTTGATACCGAAAGAAAAACTTATTGTCACAAAAAAAAAGGTTATTGTAACATAACCTTTGAATTTTTCTGAAATCCGTATCAGATGCTTTCTTTTTGCAATTCCTCAAAGTTTCTGAGCGATTCCTCAAACTTTGTCATATATAATTGAACAAATTTCAGATTGACAGGTTTGACCTTGGGGAATTTTGGCGAAGCTTTAAATAATGTAAACATTGCCTTTCAAATTTTAATTTTAACCACTCATACAAAATTTATGCCATTTGGGTTCATTATTGATTGTTAAAATAAGAAAACCCCTCTCATCGAGAGGGGTTATGGGTGGAAGACCGGGTTCGAACCGGCGACCTCTGGATCCACAAACCAGCGCTCTAACCAGCTGAGCTACAACCACCATTTATTTGATCATCACCCCGAACTTTTCCGGAATGGACTGCAAAGGTAATGTTTCACTTTTTCCAAAGCAATACTCAATCCTGTAATTTTCTTGAAAATTTTAATCGCTGTCCTTTTTGTTCTTCATGAAAGGTCCCATTTTCGAACGCTAAATGTCCGGATACGATAGTATGGGTTACTTTTGACTTAAAGGTATGTCCTTCAAAAGGTGACCAGCCACATTTGGACAACACATTGTCTTTCTTGACTGTCCATGGACTGTCCAGGTCTGCGATTACCATATCAGCGTGATAGCCTGGGCGGATATAACCTCTTTTGTCTATTTCAAACAGTACGGCAGGGTTGTGGCACATCTTTTCAGCAATCTGTTCCAGCCTGATTTTTCTCTGGTGGTACAGGTCCAGCATGGCCACCAAACTGTGCTGTACCAATGGCCCACCCGATGGAGCGGATAAATAAGATTTATTTTTCTCCTCTAAAGTATGGGGTGCATGGTCTGTGGCAATGACATCTATATGTCCGTCCAAAACACCTTCCAATATCTTATCCCTATCATCTGCAGTTTTGATGGCGGGGTTCCATTTTATGAAATTACCTTTTTCTTCATAATCATCTTCTGAGAACCACAAATGATGGATGCAGGCCTCAGCAGTGATTCTTTTTTCTTCCAAAGGCAATCTTTCGTCAAAAAGCCCAACTTCCTTTGCAGTACTGATATGTAAAACATGGAGCCTGCTGCCATACTTTCTGGCAAGATCCACCACTGTTTTGGAGGCGTCATAACAAGCCTTTTCAGATCTGATTTTTGGATGATATTTTACCGGGATGTCATCTCCATATTGCTGCTTGTATTTTTCGAGATTCTCATTGATAATATTGTCATTTTCACTGTGGGTGGCAATGATCAGCTTGCATTCTGAAAAAATCCTGTCCAGACTTTTGGGGTTATCGACAAGCATATTGCCGGTGGAAGAACCTTGAAAGACCTTAATGCCACAGACATTTTCAGGGTCAACTTTAAGGATCTCTTCAATATTGTCATTGGTAGCTCCAAAGAAAAAAGAATAGTTGGCCAAAGATTTTTCGGATGCAATGCTGAATTTCTCTTCCAATAGTTCTAGTGTGGTGGCCTGGGGGACGGTATTGGGCATTTCCATATAAGAAGTAATACCTCCCGCGACAGCAGCTTTGCTTTCTGTGTAGATGTCTGCTTTGTGCGTCAATCCCGGTTCTCTAAAGTGAACCTGATCATCGATCAGACCCGGGAAAATATATTTGCCACTTGCATCTATGGTCTTGTCAGCCTCAAATTCAGACAGGTCGGTACCTATATTATAAAACACACCGTCTTTGATCAAAACATCAGAACGGGTTATCTTGCCTTCATTTACTATATTTGCACCTGTGATTAATATACTTTTCATTTTGCACTTGATTTGGAGAGATTAATTGACAATGGAATAATTAGCCGCTAAGGGATGTTTACAAAAATTAACCCTTGGTTTCAGAAAATGGTTTATTTCATACCCCTTAACTCAAGTTCAAAAATACAAAAACATGTCTGATAGCCCTCAAACTTTTGATAATTTTAAACTGAATAAGCAACTTTTGGATGCCGTAAAGGACGCAGGATATATAAAGCCGACCCCTATACAGGAACAGGCGATCCCGTTAGCTTTGGCAGGCCATGATGTGTTGGGAATAGCACAGACAGGAACTGGTAAAACAGCCGCTTATGTATTGCCATTGCTGATGAAGGTCAAATATGCCCAAGGTCAGCATCCCCGGGCACTGATTCTGGCACCCACACGGGAATTGGTCATGCAGATAGCCGAGGCGGTAACAGACTTCGGAAAATATACCGATCTGAGGTTTGTGAGTCTCTATGGCGGCATAGGACCAAAAACCCAAATCGAAAAAGTACAGGCCGGGGTGGACATTATCATTTCGACACCTGGAAGGTTTTTGGACTTATACAAACGAGGTGAGATTTTTACCCGAGAGATCAAAACTATGGTGATGGATGAGGCGGACAAAATGCTGGACATGGGTTTTTTGGGACAGATCAGGGCGATTTTGGAAGTGATCCCGGTCAAAAGACAGAATATGCTTTTCTCAGCCACTTTCAGTGGAAAAACCGAAATGCTTTCACATGATTTCCTGGAGTTTCCGGAGAGGGTGGAAATAGACATTCAGGCCACCACAGCAGAAACCATCGAACAGGTAAAATACCTGGTACCCAATATCAAGACTAAGATCAACCTGCTGGTTCATTTATTGGAGAATGAGGATTTCAATAGGGTTATGATCTTCACCAAATCCAGGAAAAATGCCGAGTCGGTATTCAGTTATCTGGAAAGAAAACATCTGGGCTCTATCCGTGTCATCCATGCCAATAAGGGTCAGAATACCCGGATCAATTCTATGGAGGATTTCAAAGCCGGGGAAGTCAGGATATTGGTAGCAACCGATGTGGCCTCAAGAGGTCTCGACGTCAGTATGGTCAGTCATGTGGTCAACTTCGATGTCCCATTGATCTATGAGGATTATGTGCATAGAATCGGCAGGACCGGAAGGGCCGAAAATGAAGGGGCGGCCATTACTTTTATTAATCCAGCTGAAGAATATCATTTTGAGAAAATAGAGGAGATTATCAGAATGGAAGTGCCTACAGTTCAGATTCCTGAAGAGGTAACTGTGACCCCAACACCATTTGAAGAAAAACAGGGCAATGCCAGAGAAATAGATGGGCAGAAGAAAAAAGAGAACCCGGACTTCAAAGGCGGATTCCATGAAAAGAGGGCCCGCCCAAAGCCAAATCCCACCAAAGTCGAAAAGAAACGCGGCAACAAAAACTCCAAAGCCAAAAGAAACAGGAATCAGATGAAGACAAAGGGGAAATGGAAGAAGGGTGGATGAAATTGAGATTTTAGATTTTAGAATTAAGATTTTAGATTTGAAACAATAGGTTATGATCTCATGAATTAAGTTTCTTGGGTTATAGGAGACATGATGAGGGGTTGTGCTGGCCACTTCTTGGGTTTATTCATCTACCTGATATTCTTTCAGGATAAATAAGATCCATACCTTATTTGCTGACCATTTTTGGAGAATTATATGTTTTATCTATATTTATCGATAAGCGAATAAAAACCTTGATGGACAAATCCAATTTTTCATATCTGGAAGCTGAATTCCCCATACTTTTCAATATCGGTCAGGCGGCTGAGTTTAACTTGCATCAGGATCCCATTACCTGCATGTTTAAATTGCGTCAGTTCGGGGAAAGGGTGAGTGAATTGCTCTTTGAGCTGCACCATTTGGATTTTCCTTATGATAACTCTTTTCACAACAGGTTGAAAATCCTTGAATTTGAAAATGTACTCCCCAATCAGGTCAAAGACCTGCTTCATGCCATTAAGCAGAAGGGAAACGTTGCCGTGCACCAAAACAAAGGGACTTTGGAAGACGCCAAAGGACTGCTTTTTTCTACTTTCAAAATTGCCAAGTGGTTTTATCAAACTTACTCAGAGGAAAACGATGAACTGAGTACCGTCAAATTCCATCTTCCCGGGAAACTTGATGCCAGGCATGCCCTACATGAACTTGAAAAGGAATACGCAAACCTCCAAGAGAAATTCGATGCGCTCTTAGAAGAAAGAAGTACTGCTAAACTCCCTGAAGAAAAGCTGCTGGAAATACAGGACCGCTCTCAAAAAGCAGCCAAAAAGATAGAAATGTCCGAGGCGGAAACACGCTTGTTGATCGACGAACAATTGAGAACTGCTGGCTGGGAGGTAGATACACAAACCATTAATTTCCGAAAGCATCGAACCCAACCCAAGAGGGGGAAGAATTTGGCCATAGCCGAGTGGCCATGTGGAAGTAAATGGGCAGATTATGCGCTATTTGTCGGTACACAACTTTATGGTATCGTAGAGGCAAAGAAATATGCTTCTGATATTTCGACAGACCTATCTCAGTCGAAAGTATATGCAGAATGTTTCGAAGTCGGGCATGAAGCCGAGCTTTTGGGAGAGTGGCAGGGATATAAAGTCCCGTTCCTTTTCTCAACCAATGGCCGGGCTTATCTCGAACAGATCAAAACCAAAAGTGGGGTTTGGTTTTTGGATGTCAGGATAAAACACAACAGGTCAAAAGCTTTACAAGGTTGGTACAGCCCCGAAGGTTTGGTCAAACTATTGGAAAAAGACCTGAAAGCCTCTGAGGACAAACTGAAATCAGAACCGGTAGATTTTTTGGAAAGCAATTCAGGATTGGCTCTTAGAAAATACCAAATAGAAGCCATCCAGGAATTGGAAAAAGTTTTACTCAACAATCCTGACCGCTCAAGAGCTTTGATCACCATGGCTACGGGAACAGGAAAAACACGAACCATTATCGGGCTTTGTTATCGCCTGATCCAATCCAACCGATTCAAAAGGATTCTTTTTCTGGTTGATCGAACGCTTTTGGCCACACAAGCCATCAATTCCTTCAAAGACAATAAGATTATCGGGCTCAATACCTTTTCGGAAATCTATGGCATCAAAGAGTTACAGGATAAAGTTCCTGAACTGGATACCAGACTACATTTTGCAACTGTGCAGGGAATGGTCAAACGGCTTTTTTACAGCCAAGATCAGGATGTTCCTCCGGTAGATCAATATGATTGCATCATCATTGATGAAGCGCATAGGGGCTATTTGATGGACAGGGAAATGGATGATGAGGAATTGAACTTCAAGGATCAACGGGATTATGTGAGCAAATACCGCATGGTTTTGGATTATTTTGATGCTTATGCCATTGGGCTTACCGCCACTCCAGCCTTGCACACAACTGAGATTTTTGGACCTGCAGTATATACCTATTCCTACAGGGAGGCAGTCATAGATGGATTTTTGATTGACCATGAACCACCTTATATTATCAAGACCAAGTTGGCCGAAGAGGGAATTACTTGGGAAAAAGGTGCTCAACCAAAGGCGCTTGACCGAGAAAATAATACCATTATCGAACTGGAAAAGCTTGAAGACGAGTTGAAGATTGATATTGCGGGATTCAATAAACAGGTAATAACACCAAGTTTTAACATGACGGTTATCCAACAACTGGTCAAGGAACTGGATCCGGATGGAGAAGAAAAATCCCTGTTCTTTGCTGCCACAGACGAGCATGCCGATATGGTAGTGGCTTATCTGAAAGAGGAATTTGCCGCAATCGGAGTCGATGTGGCAGACAATGCCATCCAGAAAATTACGGGCAAATCCTACAATCCCAAAGACCAATTCCAACGCTTCAAAAATGAAAAGTACCCCAATATAGCCGTTACCGTAGATCTATTGACCACGGGGATTGACGTGCCTGCTATCTGTAACCTGGTCTTTATGCGCCGGGTCAAATCCAGGATTTTGTATGAACAGATGCTCGGAAGGGCAACCCGTAGATGTGATGAGATTGGAAAGGAAGTTTTCAGGATTTATGATGCGGTAAAGATTTACGAAACCTTGGAGGACTTTACCCAAATGAAACCTGTGGTGGCCAATCCCAAAGTGAGCTTTCGGCAATTGGTGGAAGAATTCAAAGATATAGATCAGGGAGAACGGGCCAAAAGGCAGGTGGAGCAGTTGGTG
>NZ_JBGTCA010000315.1:0-12207 GCF_041749095.1 Aquiflexum sp.
CAACCTGTCCTTTGATGATTTGGCTTATGACCCTGATATGTATTCTGTCAAAGTGGTACATTGTAACTTTGACTGGACATCATCCGACCTCAAGGAACCTGAGTTTCTAAATGAGTATAATGAATTCAATATCCTGGATTACAATTATGCCATTGATACCCGGGTGCCTTATATACATTATAATTTTGTCACCCCAAGAGTAACCAAATCCGGGAATTATGCCCTAATTGTTTATAGAGGAAGAGATCAGAATCAGGTTGTTTTGACCAAAAGGTTTATGGTGTTTGAGAAAATCGCCAATTTGGCTGCAAGGGTAGTACCACCCAGCCAGACAGAAAACAGGAGACAGGTTCAGCAAATAAACATCAACCTCAATTATAAAGCACGTGATCTATTTGATCCAAAAAATAACCTTCGTGTCATGATCCGGCAAAACCAACGATGGGACAACAGCCGGGTACTTGGCAATCCCACCATGATCAGGGAAGATTCCAAGATGATTGAATACCAGCTATTTGACGGAAGCAATGTTTTTTGGGGCGGAAATGAATTCAGGTTTGTAGACCTGAGATTCGTCCGTGCCAAAGGAATGAATATTTCTTGGGTCAGAATGGAAGATGATATCGTCTATGCAGAAGCTGTGGTTGATAAACCAAGACCACAGGGGGTTTATTCTGAATATTTGGATATGAACGGGCAGTTTGCCATCATGAACCTGGAGCGACAGAATCATGAACGGGAAAGCGAATACATGCTTGTCACCTTTAATCTGGCAGCGGAAAATCTAAAGCAAACTCCCTACATCATCGGCGCATTTACCCAATGGGGCAATGAACCTTCCGCCAAGATGGAACTCAACAAAAAAACTAATACCTATCAGGCCACTTTATTGCTGAAGCAGGGTTGGTATGATTACCAATATGCCTTCAAAACGGATGAAGGCTGGGATATGAGTTCATTCGAAGGAAACTATTTTGAAACTGAAAACGAATATGAGGTATTCGTCTATTACAGGGACATGGCTTCAAGATATGACGAGTTGATCAGTTATCTGAACCTGAATCCGAATAAAAGGAGACTTTGACAAGATTGACAGTGGCAACTTTAACTTTGGGAAAGGTTAAGGCCTTATCCGGATTATTGAATTTTTTTTTTTTGATGATTTGAGCCATGGTGTAGGAGTTATAATAGGTATAGTTTAACTGCTTTTTTATAAAAAAATGTTATTTGCAATTTTTATGGCTATAAATCTTTCTTCTTTTGTACATTTTCGAAAAACTCTACCAGATTTCTGGCCACTGCTTCGGGTCTAATATAGGGCCCGAAATGGCCTGTACCTTCAATCTGACGAACTTCCGAATTGTCCAGGTGCTCGTAACAGTAATCAATACTTTTAATGAATATGGGGTGGGATTGGCTGCCTTTTAGAAGAAGAGTAGGTACCTTTATTTCTCTAAGAACAGAATGGTCTGTTGGATCTGGTTCCTTAGACCTATTGGCCTGATCTAATTCCTGAAAAAATACAGGTATATTAGGTTCCGCTGTTTTCCAGAAAACTTTAGGAGCGCCAACAGCCATATCTTCATCGTTGTAATAGCGGAAATTTTCCAGGAAGTAATTGGCCGCTTCAGAATAGTGGCCTTTGTAGACCAATTCTCCCATATGGCCAAACAATTCATTTTGATGTTCAGTCTCTTCCTTTGATTCCAAATTTGATACAAACGGTTCATAAGCTGCAATACCGCTAATCGTTTCCCCATTTAATACTTTATTAGGTAAAACAAAAGTACCCCAACAAACCACACTCACTGGCTCCCCTATACTTTTTGCAAAAGCCGAGACATCCTCTGCCAGGCGGCGGGGAGAGAGGTCCTCACTCTTGCCGCTCAACCCTCGGCTACGGGTATTGACCAGATAACAGGTAAACCTAGCAATCAAAAATGGCAGGACGCGGCACCAACTTGTTTCACTGTCCCCCGGACCGGCGGGCATGAGCAACAATGGTGGCCCATGTCCGATTATACGTCCGGCTATCTCTGTACCATCATCCGATACCGTACGATGGACTTTTAAATCCTCGAATTTGATTGTTTCTTTAAGTAGATCCATGGTTTCTCAATTTTTTCCGAGGAATTTACTTTTCTATTCCCGAGTACTTTTTATAAACAGCCCGGTTACCCAATAGTCGAGCAATTGGAGCAATGGTATTCATCAATACTTTTTGCAAACCAACAGGTATATCAGCAAGAAATGATTTACTGTCAAGGTATTTAAGTGTAACCAGCTCTTGAACTAATCCATATTTTCCGTTTTTACTTTTTCCGTCAGCAGCCAAGCCCACTAAGTATTCAATCAAATAGTCAAAATCTAATGCCGGTGTAACTGAATGAAGGTAGGTAACAGGACTGTTTTCATCGTTATAATGATTGTGAGGGATGTTTTTTGGCAATGTTATTTTTTTTCCTGCTGAAATTCTATGTGTCTTCCCCTCTAGCAAGACAGTTAGTTGTCCGGAAATAACTTCAAAAGTTTCATCTTGCAAGACGTGAAAGTGTTTGGGAACAACTTGCCCTTTACTCTTAAGCATAGTTTTAACTGTAACCCGCTCTCCGTTTGTGTCTTTGGCTGTTTCGATAACCCCATAAGAGTCCCCATTGGTGGGGTCGATGATTATATGTCCTTTTGAGGGCATACTTTGGTTTTTTATTTTTTTTATTTTTCTTCGATAAAAGGTTGCTTTGCCCACCCTTTGTCGTATGGAGCAACATAGCTGGCTTCGAAAGTAAATTTGTAAATTTTCCACTTCCCGTTCACCCGGTGAAATGTATGCTTATAAGTTCCCTGTGTCCAAGCCGCTTCACCATTTCCTAATATCAATGGACAATCCAAATACCACTTACCGACAGCCTCATCACCGTCAATTTCAATAAGGGGCATATGCACCATGTGCCTGGTAAACAATAACTCTTTGGTAAATAACCCCCTAAGCAGTATTTGTATGGCTTCTCTGCCTTCGGCACTGCCAAATGCACCGGTGTCCATAATCGCATCCTCGGTAAATGTTTCCATAACAGTATCCACCTCACCTTGGTCTATAAGGTAGCAGTTCCGGTACCATAACTCTTTGATAGCGTCTTTGTCCAGCAGTTTTTGAATATCTTTAGTGGATATGATGTCCCTATCAATTTGTTCGCCCGCATTTGATTTCATAGTATATTCTATTTTTTTTATTGTGTGAAACAAGTTTAATATTTCATCTATTTTTTGGCTTGATATTTTGATTTATATGGAAGAAATTATCAGGATCATATTTAGCCTTCACTTGCTGTAGCCGCTCATAATTGGCCCCATAGGTGGCTTTGATCCTTTCTTCTCCCTCTTCCATTATAAAATTAATATAGGACCCTCCCCTTAAGGAGTACGGGTGAAGTGCCGTCCATAGGTCAGTAGCCCAAGTTTTAATCTTATCGTGATTATCTGCTTCATGATCCACACCTGCTATTACCATGGACCAGTTGGCATCTCGTTTTTCCCAAGCGGTATCGCCTTTACCGGGACGGTGGGCGGCTCCGTTTACAGGATAGAGGTGCATGGTGGATTGGGAGGTAGGCACCTCGACAAATCTCTTTCTAATCATCCTATAAAGTTAAAAGCTATGAAAACCAATGTATTGTAAAAAAGTGCCAAACGGATTATCTGCAAGTAGATAAGTATAGAAGAAAGGGGCTTGCAAAGTACGTATACACCAACTATTTCAATCCTGATCATCTTAGATTACTTCCTGGTACCAGCGGTAATTCCCCTACAACTGAAGCTCACGGATTTTTTAATGTTATCCTGCTGATTAAGCTTTTCCCAGTATTGGGTAGGGTTCTGACCCATAAAGGATTGGAAATTCCGTATAAAATGGGATTGGTCAAAGTAGCCACAGGCATGGATCAGATCATGCCAGCAAAAATCGGGTTGGTTGCGCGATAATTTAAAGAAATGATTAAGTCGGGCTATTTGGGAAAATTGCTTGGGATATAAGCCCACACTCCGGAAAAAATGGCGTTCCAAGGTCCGGCGGCTTACCTTCAGTTGCTTGGCCAGGCGGGTTATTTCTACCTGTCCTCCCATTTTAAGAATTCTGTCCACTGCAATGTCAGCCGTCTTGACGGGTTTTTGACTTCTAGTCAGATGCCTTAGAAAATACGCTTCGAGTTTAGCTACCTTTTTAGATGTTTCAGAACAGTCCCATAACTGTTCACCTATTTGGTTTACAGATTTGCCCAGCAGTTGATCAGCATCAGCACCATGGTCGGTAAATTCGTGAATGGGTAGAGAGAACATGCGGTGCAGGCCGGTAGGAGTAAAATGGACACCGATGATTTCAAACTTTCCCGACAGTTCTACTGTAAAACATTCGCTGGGCTGTCCCATGATATACACATTGGGCAGTTTATCCATTTGATGTATCCGGTTAGTGACCTTATAAAAATCCCCGAATTGAAGAAGCAGTCCGCTGGTGCCATTTGGCGGTAAGTGGAGCTGCACCGAATCTTCTATACAATGGTCAGCGACCATAAAAAAGTAACGGTCTATATATGGTCTCAAGAGGTTGTTTGGTATAAATTCTTGATACTTCATAGCAGGAGCTATTTGTAGAAATACTACTTGAGAGACATTAGGATTAATTGATGGAGATATCGAAACTTACGTAGTATCTCATTGTGTAAAATATAAAATGCTTTAATAAAATAACAAATTGGATGTCAATTGGTTCGTTTTAGTTTCTCTACGATAGCACCGGTTTAACCCTTTCTTGCATTGCTGTTTAATATTCCAAGCAGAGGATCCATAGCGCTCTTAGATATATGAAAAGATTATGAGGGTAGCTATCCAAAGTATTTTAGATGAAAGAATTTCATAAATTTCAGTATGTTTTATATTTTCTGAGGTAATCTGGCCCGAGTGATTGATAGCCAGTCCATTAATTTCTTTTGAAGATATTTAGCTTTTTCTTTTTCAGTTTTTGCCAAATCATTCCTCTCTTCTATGTCAGACATTAGGTTGAACAATTCTGTCCTTCCATCCTCATAAAAATAGATCAGCTTCCAGCCATCTTCCTGAATCACAGAACCGGGATTTCCACCCTGATTGCCGTAGTGTGGATAATGCCAGTAAAGTGCATCTCTCGATAATGACCCAGTTTGATCTTGGAGTAATGGTGTTAAACTTAGACCATCCATTTCTCCATTTCCTTTGAAGCTTTCTTTCAATCCGGCCAATTCAACCAACGTTGGGTAAAAATCCATGCTGATGACAGGGGTGTTATTTTCAATTCCACCGGGTATCTGATCTTTCCAGGATATGATCATTGGAACCCTTATTCCACCTTCATAAAGCCATCCTTTTCCTGCCCTTAGGGGTAGGTTTGATGTTGGGCTTCCTTCTGCTGTAGAAAGGCCACCATTGTCTGAGAAAAAAACAACAATGGTGTTTTCAAATAAATTATTCCTTTCCAGATTTTCCAAGACCATCCCCACAGCAGTATCCATAGCTTCTACCATTCCGGCATAAACAGCATGTGCTTGGGTGGTTCTGTTCTTGTTGGCATATTCGGGTTCGAATTCATCGGTCAAGTTCAATTTAGCCCGCTTCCTGAGGTATTTCAGTTCAAGATCTGCGGTAGTCATCAATGGGGTATGCACTGAGTAAAAAGAAAGGTATGCGAAAAAAGGATCATCTTTATTGTTGTCTATGAAAGAAGTGGTTTCCTGCGCTAATCTTAGAGGTAAGTATTCCCCCTCAGGACCGTTTTCCATTTTTGGGTTGTCATAAGGTGAAAAATATTTTTTTCCAGTAGAAGGTGCACCCCTGTCGTTACCACCAATGTTGATATCAAATCCCTGACGTTCGGGCCAGTATTCCTCTGTTTCCCCTAAATGCCATTTTCCCGCAAAGAAAGTTTTGTATCCGGCATCTTTAAATGCTTCTGCAAGGGTATATTCCTCCAATGCTAAACTAGGACTGTATTCGGCTGGAATCAAAGGTTTGTCTCTTGTCCAATGCTTATGATAATTCCAAGGCTGGGGAGCGCCAAACCAATCTGTATTGTAGGTTTTGGAAGGGTATTTTCCTGTCTTGATACTTGCCCGGGTTGGAGAGCAAACAGGTGAAGCGGTATAGGCATTTGTGAATTTCACGCCGTTCTTTGCCAATCGATCAATGTTTGGCGTCTCGTAGAATTCACTTCCATAAGCACCCACATCCATCCAACCATAATCATCAACAAGTATAAATAGGACATTTGGCTTTTCCTGATGCTGGGCAAATGCAATGGAATTTATGCAAAGTAGCAAGGTGGCAAGTAACAAGAAGTTGTATATTTTCGGGCTTGTTTTCATTATTGTCATTGATTTAATCAATATTAAATTGATTTTTCCTTCTTACCAATAAATAGCGCAAACTCTTATAAATTTTGGATGCATACACCTATTAAATGACCGATTACACCCCTAATGCGAATTACTGGAAAATTACCTTGCTAAATATAAACTAGACTTTGAAAAAACCTTATAAATAAAAAGATGCCGTTTTTGTGAAAAATTAAGGTATATTAAATGACAATATTGACTCAAAATAAGAATGAGAAGGATGTTATCCCTGATACTCCTTTTTGCTTTCAGTTCAATTGCCCATGGACAAAAAAGCAATGAAGAGTTTTCTATAGATTTTATCGATGTAAGGAAAGGCTTGCTGAGCAACTTCGTAACTACGACTATTAGTGACGATGACAATTTCAAATACTTTGCTACAGAAGGGGGCGTGTCTAAATTCGATGGATACAATTTTACCGGTTTTAGACCGGGTCTGGAACATCCTGAATTCGAGAATGAAAATATTGAAACACTTTTCAAAGATGCTTCAAATAATATTTGGATCGGAACCAAAGAAGGCGGAATCTCTGTGATAGACAATAAAACGAGTAAGGTCCGTAGCTATAACCATATTTTTTCCACTACACCCAACAAAAGACTTCGCGTCATTACGATCAGTCAAAGTGGAGATGGGATGATCTGGATGGGTACTTGGGGCAATGGTGTTTTTGTCTTTGATCCCAATGAGGAAAAGTTGATTACACATTACCCTATGTCTGTTCCAGTGTACAAAATTATCCGTGACCGATATGACAATATGTGGTATGTCGGAGAAGCTATTTTACACAAATACGATCCATCAGAAGCCCGTCTTTTCAAATTTCCCACCGGGAATATAATGTATAACCTCGTTGAAGATAAAAAAAGAAACAAACTGTGGATGGTGGGAAGTAGAAATAACAGTGTTTTTCTTGAAGCTTTTGATTACAACACCCAAGAAATCAGTCAGTATCCGGTCAATTTCGGAGGGCGTTATGTCAAGGCGATGGCACTCGACAACAAAAATAGGCTTTGGTTGGGCAGTTGGGGTGATGGATTGTACATCAGTGATCTCGAAATCAGTCATTTTGAAAAAATCAATACCAATCCACAAGGTGGAAATTTTGATAATGTCAACTACTCTATCATTTTGAATATAGATATAGACAAAAACGGCATTGCTTGGCTGGCAACTTCCCATGGAGGGGTTTTGATTCTTTACCCCAACAAAGGCTTTCAACTGGTATCGGGTTACTCTAAAAATGCCAGTATAGATCAAAATATTGTTTCAATTTTTAAAGATAAAGATGGACGACTTTACAAGGGTTCCTTGACTGAAGGAGTTTTTGTAAGAAATCAAGCAGGAGACTTTGAAAAAATCCAAGAGATCGTCAATGGTAAGGTAAACACCATCTATGAAAAAAATAACACCATTTTTATTGGGACAGCTTTTGGGATTTACATCGTCAGGAACAACGATTTCTCTAAAATTCAAAGATCACTTAACGGCGAAAAGATTATGTCTATTCTTTTGGATTCAAAAAATAGACTTTGGATAGGTACCCAAGAAAGGGGCTTGAAAATGACTGATTTTGATATAGACCCTGAGTTGAAAAATCTAAAAATCTATTCTGAGTCGGAAAATCAGCGTGTATTGGACAACAACAGAATCAGCCATATCAAGGAAGATGCAAAGGGTAATATTTGGTTGGCAACCTATTCCGGTCTGAATCTCTATGATGACAATAATGACCGGTTTTACAATCAGCAGAGTTTGATCAGTGAGCGGGCTACGAGCATCATTATCAATGACCTGCATTTCAGTAATGGGAAAATCTATCTTGGTACGCCGACAGGGTTAAGCGTACTTAGCTACGAAAACAACACGTTGAAGCTTGAGGAGTTTTTTGACCGCAACAAAGGACTGATCAATGATTTTATTTGTGCTATTGAGGAAGATAAGCAAGGGAACTTGTGGTTAAGTACGACAACGACCATCACCAAATTTCAAAAAGAACTCAAAAACTTTATCAATTATGACAGGGAAGATGGCGTAATGATCAATTCATTTCACATCTCCTCATCATTGGTTGATAAAAATGGGATGTTGTATTTCGGGGGCTCAAATGGTGTCATTACCTTTGATCCGGAAAATATTTCAGATGAATTTAATGTACCGGAAATTGTATTTACCGAATTGGTTGTCAACAATAAAAAGCTGGACGTTGGTGAAGAGGTGGATGGCAAGGTAGTATTGACCCAGTCTATTCAGAGAACTGATAAGATAAATTTAGGCTATGCTCAAAACCACCTTTCATTGAGTTTTGCCGCCAACGATTTCTTTGGACCGGAAAATATCACTTATGCCTATAAATTGATAGGACTTCAAAATGAATGGATCAATCTTGGTGTCAAAAACGAAATCAACTTTACAGGTCTCCGTTCTGGTAGCTATGAATTGTTGGTGAGGGCAAGTAGAAATAATCAGGACTGGTCAGATGAGAAAAAACTGGCCATTTTTATTGCCACTCCACCATGGTATTCCTGGTATGCCTTTGTCATCTACGGTTTGGTCATCGTAGGGATTTTGGTTTTGGTCAGGCATTTTTCAAGCAGGCAGGCAAGGTTGGAAGCTGAACTGAGAATCATTCAAATAGAAAAAGAGAAAGAACACGAGCTCAATGAGGCTAAGATTACATTCTTTACCAATATTTCACATGAATTCAGGACGCCTTTGACTTTGATCCTTAGCCCTGTGACAGAATTGTTGGAGTCTTTTGAGCTGGAAAATACTGTAAAAGAAAAACTTGGACTGATTGAGATCAATTCCAAGCGCATGCTCAATTTAATCAATCAGTTATTGGATTTCCGAAAATCAGAGCATGGATTATTAAAGCTTAAGCTGACTAAATCAGATTTTGTTGGATTTAGCAGAGAGATTTTCCATAGTTTCAAAAATGTCGCCATAAGGAAGAAAATCAGCTATCATTTTGACAGCAATGTCGAAAAATTTATGGTAGATTTTGATAGAGATCAAATGGAAATAGTCATTTGTAACCTTCTTTCCAATGCATTTAAATATACCAAGGATCATGGTCATGTAAATCTGCAAATTAAGGTAAGCAACAATAAACTGGCACTCTTGGTAACAGATACAGGAATTGGACTTTCAGAAGAAAATAAGGAGAAAATTTTCAATAGATTTTTTCAAGTACAACAATCAGATTCCGCCAAAATGGTCGGTAGCGGTATCGGATTGGCTTTCTCCAAAAATATAATGGATTTGCATGGGGGTAATATCAACGTTGAGAGTCAGCTTAATCAGGGTACAACGTTCATTTTGGAATTGCCTTTGCTGTCATCACAACCTAAGGAAGACAAATCAACAATCGAGACATTGGACATTGAATCCCTGGGTTTGCATGAAGATTTGGATTTTGACCTGTTAGAAGACGTAGCTGATTCGAAAAATGACAAACCATTCACGATCTTGGTAGCTGATGATAATGAAGATATCAGAGCGTATTTAAGGGAACTTCTCAAAGATGAATATGAAATTCTTGAAGCTGAAGATGGTGCAGATGCACTGTCTATTATTCTTAGAGAAATGCCTGATTTGGTAGTTTCCGATGTGATGATGCCCAATTTGGATGGTATCAGGCTTTGTCAGGAAATAAAAGGTCAAATCAGTACTTCTCATATCCCTGTAATTCTGCTCACGGCCAGGACTTCTTTAGACTATGAAATGGAAGGATTGCAGACAGGAGCAGAGGATTACATTACAAAGCCATTTAATCCAGGTATTGTCAAAACCAAAATTGCCAACATCCTTGAAAATAGGAGGAAATTAAGAGAATATTTTTTCAATAAGGTTAGGTTTCAGCCAAATACGGAAGAAGTACATGAATCCACCCTTGATGCAGAGTTTATTGAAAAAGCCATTAAGTTGGTCAATGATAATCTTCAAAATGAAAATTTTGGAATTGAAACCATGGTTGAGGAGCTTTTTATGAGTCAATCCACGCTCTTTAGAAAAATTAAATCATTGACAGGATTATCGCTTACAGGCTTTATTAGGTCTATCAAACTCAAGCAGGCTGCCCAAATAATCCTGCAATCCGATATCAAGCTCAGTCAGGTGGCATTTGAATCAGGTTTCAATGATTACAAGTACTTCAAAAACTCATTCGAACAACAATTTGGATGCCTTCCATCGGAGTATAAAACTAAGATTTTGGAAGGAATTAAATAAACATGTTCAAAAAACCGCATCAAAATCACCCAATGAGGCATTTTTCAAATTTGAATGATTTCACCCCCAAGTTGATTGATTGATACCGTTCCATTGGTTAGATAAAAATGATATTTGATTGTAGAAAAATTCTACAACAACAATAAACCTAAATACATGTCTATGTACTCATTATTTACTCAGAGTGGATTTGATAATTGTCTTTCGCATTGCCGGCGAAAGAGTCTATGCTTAATCTTACCCTTATTGATTGGTTTAGCTTATCAAGCCGAGGCCTTTCAGCAGGGCAGACAGGTTTCGGGAACTGTAGTTTCCGAAACTGATACCGATGGGATACCGGGAGTCTCTATCACAGTCAAAGGTACCACCCGTGGAACCGTTACGGATATCGATGGTCGTTTTACGATTGAGGTGCCATCTTCGGAATCCGTTTTGGTATTCAGCTTTATCGGTTATCAATCCCAGGAAATTCAAGTTGGAAACCAATCAACCCTTAACATCAATCTAATCGAAAGTGTGGCACAATTGGATGAATTTGTGGTGGTGGGTTATGGAGAGCAGAAAAAGCTCAACCTTACAGGTGCGGTTGAAACAGTGAGATTCGATGAGGCCGTCAATCAACCCGTGACCAATTCAGGACAATTAATGTATGGTCGGTTTGCAGGTGTTCAATTGACCCAAGGAAGTGGACTTCCGGGATCTGATCAATCAGGTATCATTATTAGAGGTCAGGGCTCATTTGGAGGGACCAATCCACTAGTGGTGATTGATAATATCCAATATGATGGATTGAGAGAATTCAATAACCTCTCACCATCGGATATAGAAAGTATATCGGTCCTGAAAGATGCATCTGCATCAGCGATTTATGGAGCAAGAGGTGCGAATGGCGTCATCGTAGTGACCACCAAAAGAGGAGTCAAAGGAAAATTCTCTGTTGATTATAACAGCTTTATAGGTTTTCAGAGAGTAACTGTTATTCCTGAATATTTGGATGGTGTAGACTATGCGCTCTTGAGAAATGAAAGGGACCTCAACTTCAATGGCCCTGACGCACCTCTAAGATATTCTGAAGAAGCAATTGATGCCATTAGAAATGGAACGATGCCAGAAAGATATGCCAATACCAATTGGGCGGATGTTGCTTTGAGGGATGCGCCGATACAAAGCCATTATCTGGGTTTTTCCGGTGGAACAGAAAAGACTACTTATAGGGTGTCTTTAAGTTACCTTAACCAAGAGGCTGTTGTGCAAGGGAAATTCCAAAATGAGCGATATACATTAGGAATCAACCTTAGGTCTACTCCGAACAGTTGGTTGACAGTAACAAATGTTACGAATGCCTATTGGGCCAAATTCAGAGGGCCAAGGGGCGGTCCTGGAGCAATCACTGGAGAGACTGGTATCATCAACCAGTTTCAGAGATCAGCACCAACCATTCCTGTACGTTATCCAAATGGAGAATTGGGGTTTGTAAATGGGGCTTACGAAAACGTAAACTTCTCCTTTCCAATCAACCATGTATTGGAAACAGGTTTCATTGGTGATTATGAA
>NZ_JBGTCA010000316.1:0-26271 GCF_041749095.1 Aquiflexum sp.
ATCTGCCCAAGATACTTCAGAGAGAAAATATAGACCCCAGAATCCCCTGGCTATATAACTTTAAACTGGACTTCCGATTTAAATAAATGTAATATAAATTGTGCCTATAAATTGCTTGAGGCTTCGGGACCAGCTTTTATCGGGATTACCCCCGCGCTTAAGGGACTTTCACCCGTTGGAACGGCCAACTTTTTGACCTATATTCACCATTCAAGGCACACACAGCACCTTGGATCCAGCGGGCGGTTCAGTGTAAATATGAAAACCAGTATCTTTAAGAAGTTAGGAGTAAGCTTGAAGAGTACAGCTCCGAATGCCCGCCGTCTCCAAGCTGAATCCCGTTAGCTGCAAGATTAACACTCAGTTCAAACAAGACTACAAATAACGACAGACAACATAAACAACAGACAATGACAACAGTTTTAATCATTTTAACAATCATCTTGCTTCCTGTTCTTTATAATATGTTGGTTCCTTTAAAACCTCCTTGTCTTGACGGTTACTTTAAATCAGGACAAACCTTTAGCAGTAAGATGGAAGGCGTTACACAGACCATAATCAAACAGGTTGGCGACAAAGTTTATAGTGAGGTGACGCTTGCTCCAGGGTCAGCAGGACCACCGGAACATTTGCACATTAGCTTTGATGAAAGTGCGACCATTACTAAAGGGACATTGACAGTAAAGTTGAATAATGAAGTTACAGAAATGAGTGCAGGGAGTAGGTTAAGTTTTCCCAAAGAGCAGTATCATACTTTTTCAAACAACACTAACTCAGAAGTTGTAATCACCTGCGACCAAGACAGTGATTATATCCCTGTAAGTTTTGTTTATTCTCTTGCACAGTTTTATCCACTTTTGGACAGCAGTTCAAAACTGAAAATGGTTCATTTATTATTCAAGGCGTCAATGTTTGGCGACTTGTTTGACACCTATGTGGTTGACGCACCTGTAAATGCCCAAAAGACAATCAAAATGATATTAAGACCTTATGCAAGAGTTTTGGGATACAAGCTCTACGACAGCATATCAAAACCATGATAAAGAGGAATGGCTTTTACAAAAAATGTAATAAACTTGGACTGATACTGCTTCAATCGGACAGTAAACCAGCCGCAAATAAAATAACCTTTTATTCACAACGGCCACTTATTTAAAATACCTTTATGTATGAAAAGAATTTACTTATTTTCTGTCTTTTTCTTCTTGCTAAATAATCTTCATAGCCAAAATATCAAAGTGATAATCGATGCAGATACAGGTAATGAAATTGATGATTTGCCCGCTATTGTGCTGGCATTAAAATCGGGCAAGATTGACGTGTTGGCAGTGACATCCGCACAATGGAACTATTTTGGGGTATGCGGTCGCCAAACTATGCACGAGAGCTGGGTACTAAACAACCGTATTTTGCAAACTTTAGGAATGGAATATATCCCCAGTTTGAAAGGGGCAAGTGAAATGGTTGGTAAACAGTGGTCTGTTGGACCTGTTCTCCCAAACGAAGCATCAGATTTCATTGTTAAAAAGGCTTTAGAAATGCCTCAAGGGCAAAAGCTGGTAATAATAATTACAGGAACAGCAACCAATGTAGCAACAGCAATTAAAACAGAACCAAAAATCATAAATAAAATAGCCGTGTATTTTATTGGTACCTCTTTCGATCAAAAACGAAAAGCGATAAATAAAAATGAATTTAATGTTCGCAATGATTTAAATGCTTTTGATATTTTACTTGACACAGAAAACCTCGAATTACACATAATGCCGGCCAATTTATGCACTAAATTATTGGTGACACAAAAAGATATTGATACCCGACTAAAACCAAATGATGGGATAAGTAATATGCTGGGGGAACGATGGAACGAGGTGAATAAAAATTCTAATGACTGGATAATGTGGGATTTTGCAATAGTACATGCAGTAATTAACCCCCAATGGACAAAACAGGTTTCACGAAAAACACCCCCGGAAAATACACCACGGAAAATTTACCTCTATACTGATATCAACTCCGAAGCCATGATGGAAGATTTTTGGAAAGTGTTTTTAAAATAGCTGATAAGAATATAGAATAGGCTTGATTATGGTCCACTCCCAATCTGACCAGGTTTTTACGTTTTCGCTATAGCCAAAAAATCAATTCGCCTTTTCATAATTTTTCGGCAGTGTGAAATAAAAATCACTCCCTTTTCCCTGCTCTGATTTTACGCCGATCGTACCTCCGTGGATTTCAAGAATCCGCTTGCATGCAGAAAGCCCTATTCCTGTTCCTTGTATCCTATCATGGGTATGTAGCCTTTTCATAAATCCAAATACCTGACCGGCATGCTTCTGTTCGAAACCCATGCCATTATCCTTGACAAAAACAGTGATTTGGTCACCCTTATCTTCAAACTCCACATTTATCACAGGTTCAGCTTCAGAGCGGTATTTGATGGCGTTGCCAAAGAGATTCTGAAAAAGCCGTACAAGTTGAATTTTATCACCATCAATTGAAGGCAGTTCAGGTATAATAAAGGTGGCGTTGTTTTCTTTCACCTGATTTTCGATCATCTCCAGCGCAATTCCACAAACTTCATTCAAAGAAACCTCTTCAAATTCCGTCTCCTTCCCATCTATTTTGGAATATTCAAGGAGGTCTTTGATCATCATTTTCATCCTTTGGGCATTACTTTTAATGAGGAAAAAATACTTTGCCCCCTCACTGCCGGCGGGAAAATGACCATTTTGCTCCAACAAACTCATTAATCCTGATATGGTATTCAAAGGAGCCTGCAAATCATGAGAGGCAGTATAGGCAAATTGTTCCAGCTCCTGGTTGACCTGTTTAAGCCGTTGAACAGTTTGCTCTGCCTTTTCTCTGGCTTTTTTCAATTCCAATTCATATAGTTTGCGCTGGGTGATATCAAGGACGGAAAACCTATAGACAGGCTGGTACCCCGAACGGCCAAGTATCCGCATGGCATTGATCAAAGCAGGAAGCTTGGTTGATTCTTTTGTTTTAAGCTCGATGTTTATCTCGGAAACCTCTCCCTGCATTTTAAGCAAAGGCATTATATGTGTTTCAAAATATATCTTACCTCCCATCCCCAATAATTCCTGAAAGGATTTTTGATATACGATTTCATCCCGATCATAACCCAACCAATCCAGCAATGTGCCATTGATATTGACAATAAGTCCGTCCTCCCGCATGGACATATATCCAAAAGGGGCATTTTGGTAAAGATCTTCTGCGTCTTCTAAGAATGGTTGGGTGTTCAAGGATCAGTTATTTAAATACATTTTAATACTATGAATAACTTGTTCAGGAGCAGTAAGGTGAGGACAATGGCCTGAGGTGTCCAAAAGTTCATACCTGCTTTCAGGCATTTGTTTATGAACATATTCTCCAACCTGAACAGGTGCAATTACATCCGGGTGACATTGGATGATCAAAGCGGGTGTAGAAACCTTGGGTAGATCCTCCCTGTTATCTCCCAGAAAGGTGACCCTTGCAAAATGTTTTGCGATTTCAGGATTCATGTTGCAAAAACTGTTCCTAAGTTCTTCAGAATATTCCGGCTTTTCCGAATTTCCGATTATAACAGGTGTTATAAAGCTTGACCAACCCAGATAATTACTCTCCAGGGTTTCTATCAGTTCATCAATATCCTGCCTTGTAAAGCCCCCAAAATATCCATTATCATTGATGTAGAAAGGAGAAGGGCCTATCATAACCAAGTTCTCAAAAAGATCTGGTCTTTTACCCGCAGCGAGTACTCCGATCATGCTGCTTACAGAGTGCCCTACATAAATAACCCTTTGGAGATTCAGTCCTTCACAGATTGCTATAAGGTCATCAGCATAACCTTTGAGAGAACTGTATTTTTCATAATCATAAGCACTTTGATCCGACTTTCCCGAGCCTACATGATCAAACAAAATTATTTGATAATCCCTATCAAAAGCCGGAGTAATATACCGCCACATGTTTTGATCACAACCATAACCATGAGCGAAAACCATAGGTTGAACACCTTTTCCGGATATGTTAATATTATTTCTTTTTATTAATTCATTATTCATATTTTCTACGCTACTTGTTTTAAATTTTAGCCAATAATAAGGATTATTTTTTTAAACTGATCGCTATTCCCGAGTTGCTGCTTTTGTCCACAGTCGTGACATATTCAGGATGATTGTTGACAAATTCCAAATAGGCTCTGATTCCTCCTAAGTTTTGAAGCACATTATGTGCTGTAAATCTGCCACCCTGTTTCAATTTGGGATGGATATCTTTGAAATACTGAACATACCAATCCTTGTCCGCATCTGAAAACACAAAATCAAAAGGTCCCTTCAGGTCTTTGACGATCTGATGGGCATCGCCAAGCCTGAATTCCACATAATCCGACAGACCTACCTTATTGATATTTTCTGTGGCCTGCTTCTGTCTATTTTTATCCAATTCAACGGTTATCAGTTTTCCCCCGGTTTTACTGAGGGCCCAGGCAATCCAAATCGTGGAATGCCCTGTAGAGGTCCCGATTTCCAGTGCAGATTGATAGTTGTTTTCAACGATGAGGTCGTGAAGGATCTTTCCGTCTCCAAAAGGGACATTGAGGTCTCTCCATTGCTGTTTGTTGTCATTCAGAAACTTTTCAGCCTTTTCATCAAGGTCTTGTTGATTTTGTCCATGGCAGATTGATACCATGGCAAATGATAGTAAAAATAAAAACAGGATGCTGATTTTCAAGTTCGTTTTCATGGCTATTGGGTTTTAAAATTAATTTAACCTGATTATTCTGGAAACTAAAATTTAACAGGTCTTTATAGCAGACCTATTACTGAATTGTCCAAAGGTATATCGTATAGCCATTCACCGACTCTACTTTATCAGGAACCCAATCACCCATATTAAATGTATTGGAAACCACCCTGGAACCCGGTTTTAACTGTTCCAGCAATTTTGGTCTTAATTTTAGATTCAGGGATTCCAAAAGGTACAAAGTAACCACGGAGGCTTCACTTACATCCGCTTCAAAGAGATTCCCGAGTTCGAATTCAACTTTGTCTGTCACTCCTGCATTCTGTGCATTTTCATTCGCTTCCTTGATCCTTTGTGGATCTATATCAATGCCTTTACCGGTGGTGCCATAAGTTTTGGCGGCGGTGATTACCATCCGCCCATCTCCGCATCCAAGGTCATAGACAATATCGGATTTTTTCACATCTGCTAACTTTAGCATGGCATCGACCACAGTCTGCTGGGTCGGAACATAAACTACATCTTGGGCAAAAGCCAAACCTGAAACCCCTATACCTATCAGTAGGGAAAGGAGTAAATTCTGAATTGTTTTCATATATTAATTATTTATGGTTGTTGAAATTATTAATAACACTGTATTTATGTTTAGTCTGGGTCTAAAGCCATTATGGTTTAGCCTGAATTATCAGCACCTGATTGGATAATTGAAGGTTTGAAAAGCAGCAACAAAGCCCCTGCCAGCAATACCGAAATTCCTACAAAAGCCCCCCAACCTGTATATGCAATACTGGAATAAAGCAGGTAGGTACTTGAAAGGCAGAACACCAAAGGCAATATGGGATAGAAAGGAACCAGAAAAGGTCTTGCTGCATTTGGTTCTCTCTTTCTCAAAACAAACAAAGACAATCCCACCATCAACAGAAAGAACCAGAAAACAGGGGCCGTATAATCTATCATGGTTTCAAAACCACTTCTTGAGAACAGCCCAAAACTTACCAGAAACATGGCAATGGCACCTTGAATGATAAAAGCATTGACAGGTCCCTCAGATTTGCTTTTCCATTTTCCCATAAATCCAAACACCGGGAAATCCCTGCCCAACGCATAGTTTGACCTTGCTCCTGTAAAAATAGTGGCATTGGCAGATGTAAGTGCAGCCACACCTACCAAAATGGATATCAAAACAACTCCGGGCTTTCCAAAGGCATTCCCCATCAGGTCGCTGGCAATGGCACTTGAACCGGCCATCCCTGTAAGTCCCAAACTTCTTAGGAAAGCAAGATTAACCAACAAATAAATTGAGGTAATGAGCAATATCCCGAAAATCAATGCCATTGCAATCTTCTTTGACTTCATTTCGGCGGATATATAAGCAGCTTCATTCCAGCCTCCAAAGGTCAATAGCACAAAAACCATGGCAAGACCCAGTGAATTCCCTGAACCGGATTCAGTTACCTGTGCAGTTTCGGGGGCAGGTGACAAAATAAACAGGCCTACAAAAATCAAAACAAGCAGTCCCAAAATCTCCAAAAGGGTAAGTATCTTTTGTGCTCCTGTACCCATATTGATACCCCTGAGGTTGACAAGAGTGAGGACCACAACTGCAAAACCCGCATACACAACTGAAGAACGGGGGCCAATTTTATAGATTTCTGAGGCATAGTCCCCAAAAATAAATGCCAATAAAGCAATGGAACCGGTCTGTATCACACTCATCCTTGCCCAGGCAAAAAGAAAAGCGATCCTCTTGCCAAATGCCCTCATCAAAAAATAATAATCGCCTCCTGTATTGGGAAAAGCTGTTGAAAGTTCTGCATAGCATAGGGCACCTGCCAATGAAACAAATCCACCGACCAACCAGACCGAAAGCATCATCCAACCTGTTTCAACATTGCCGGCCACCAATGAAGGAGTACGGAAAATCCCGGCACCGATAACAATCCCAACAATTAAAGCCACTACATCTATGGTCCGCAACATCTTTGCAGGCTGATTGGATAGGGATTGGTTTTTCTTTTCATCCCTAATAGTTTTTGTATTTGATTCCGGTCCTGACATGAATTTTCAATAGTAAGAAAAACCTTCAAAAGCTGTCATGAGTCTTTTTTTTGGTGAAAAATGATAATTTTTGTTTTGAAAAAATAATTTAAAGATCTGGACAACCAATTGAATATTAACTTACTGAATATAAATGTTTAACAAAAAAATCCATATACATTTTTTATACTTAATTATATAAGTGGCAGAATCAGGAGATTTATTTATCAATAAGTTAATTCTACTTAAAAAACCTCAATTTGAAACTTATATCAATCCGAAAGTTTCCATTCAGAAGATAAATCGCTAATTTAAATCCCAAATAAAATACAAAAGATTATGAACAACATGGTTTCTCATTTTGGGTCGTTTTTAAGCAAGATTGCTTTGGTATTGATATTGTCCACAGGTACGCTAATCGCACAGGTTGAATCTGAAACAGTGACTGGCCCTAAGGTCAACCTGGAAAATCAGGAATCTAGAACAATGGAACATAACGGTAAAACTGTCATCATTCCTTCCAGCATCAAAGATCAGACTGTAACAGGTTACACATCTTACCGAATGGGTTATAATATGCTAAGTGATCCCAAGGAGTTTATGGGAAGATGGAACCTGACTTTAGATATGGACGGAAAAGAAACTGCTTCATGGCTTGAGGTAAAACAATCCGGTTTATCCACTTTGGTAGGATATTTTGTCGGTGACCATGGCAGTGCCCGACCAATTTCCAATATCAACTTTGAAAATGGGAAAATCACCTTCAGTATTCCTCCACAATGGGAGAGTTCTGATAAAGACCTGAAATTTGATGGGGTTTTGTCAGGAGATAATCTGACCGGTACCATTCAATATCCCAACGGTGATAAATTTACTTATATAGGAGAAAAGGCCCCTTCATTGGTAAGGGACAAAAATCCAACATGGGGTAAACCCATCAATCTCTTCAATGGCAAAAACCTCGATGGCTGGCATGCAGACAAGCCGGAAAACCAATGGTCGGTAAAAGACGGGATTTTGAGCAGTCCCAAATCAGGTGCCAACCTGATTACCAATGAACAATTTGATGATTTCAAACTTTTGGTCGAATTCAGATATCCTAAAGGAAGCAATAGTGGAATATACCTTCGTGGAAGATATGAATTGCAGATTCAGGATGATATAGGCCAGGAGCCTTCCAATCTTCTTTTTGGTGGAATCTATGGCTTCTTGACACCCAATGAAATGGCCGCCAAACCTGCGGGAGAATGGCAGACTTATGAAATTACATTGATCGGAAGAAGACTGACAGTAGTGGCAAATGGCAAAAAAATAATCAATGACCAGATCATACCCGGAATTACCGGAGGTGCTTTGGACAGCAAAGAAGGATTACCCGGACCACTCGTACTTCAAGGCGACCATGGCCCCGTAGATTTCAGAAAGATTGTGATTACGCCTGGGAGGTAAATTGAGGTTTGAGGACTACGAATGAAATGTATTTTTAGTTTTAATACTTCCTCGGATTTATATATCGTTCGTACCTACGGTACTTTTGGTGATATGGCATCAATTGAACCCGGCAATAAATTGCCGGGCTACAATATCGGTCATGCCTACCGCATTTTTTCATTTTGCAAATAAAAACGACTCGATTCCAAAGCCATTGCCAATGTGAGTGTCACATCACTGATGTTCTCAACTTGACATCAGGCAACCAAAAAAATCACCCGACATCCGACATACATCCCTTCAACCTGTCCCCCCTCCTTTGTACTTGGTTCAACTTGTCCACCGTGGCGGATTACACATTGTCACGTCTCGGTTCTCGCATCTCGCTTCCCTTCTCTTGTTTCTTGGCTCCCCGATACTCGGGACAGGCTATGGCTCTTGTTTCTATTAATCCCCCTTCATCCCTCATCCTTCATCCTTTTACCCTCTTCCTTCCACCTTTCCCCAAATCTAAAATCTAAATTCTAAAATCTAAGATCTACCTTCTCTACCTTCACCCCTTCTCCCTCTCCACAGTCCTGAAATACAGATCTTCAACCTTCTTCCTTGCCCATTCGGTTTTGCGCAGAAATTTCAGGCTGGAGTTGATGGAAGGATCATGGGTAAAACAACGGATGGTGATTCTGTCTCCCAGTCTTTCCCATCCATACTTATTGACCAAATATTCAATCATATCGATCAACCTTACCCCATGAAGGGGATTGTTTGGTTGTGCGTTAGGGTCCTGATTTTTACTGTCTTCCATATTTCAAAAATAAGGATTATATCATTATTGATTTCTTTCCTGCTCAAAAACAAAGACACCTTTTTTGTTGGCAATAATGATATCCACCAATCCGTCACCTGTAATATCTTCAGCCTCGACATGTACACCCACCCCTGAATCTGCATCTATCCTATGTGGAAACCATTGTGGATTTTGTCCAGGGACAAATTCATACCAATACAGATAAGGCGGATCCATTCCACCGGGATCTGAACCCATGTGTGCAAAGTATCTCTTACCTGTGATAAAATCCGGATGTCCATTGGAATTGACATCTACAAAAGCTACCCCATGTGTTTGGGTATAAGTACTGTCGATATGATGTGTTTTCCAGGAAATGTCTCCATTTTGGTCTTTGATCTGTTGATGCCACCAAACCCCTAAGTTATGCGCAGATGATGAAAGGACATCTTTCAGGCCATCCCCATTGAAATCATAAGCATACATTTGGGCTGAAGCCTCCCCGAGATTGGCGGGATGAAACTTCCAATCCTGTCTTGTGGGATCCTCCGGGGCCTCCCACCATCCCTTGGTGACAATGATGTCATTTCTTCCGTTGCCGTTCATATCACTGATACCCAATCCATGGGAAAAAGGAGCCCCACCGGGACTATCTTTGCTGCTGATGGTATATACTTTCCATTCCAGGTCTTGTGCAGATTCCGGGGCTTTGATCCAGATTATTTCTCCTGTTGAAGAGTTTCCCCCGATGATTTCAAGCCTGCCGTCTCCATCCAGGTCATAAAATCCTGCTGATTCATTCCCGAGTGTGGGAAAGATGGCGTGGGATTTCCAAATGTCTCCCTCATTTTTCGGATTTTCAAACCACATCACTTCTTTGCCGGGAAAACCTATCCTGACAAAATCAACCCAACCGTCATGGTTGACATCCATCCCTTGACTGACAAATGCATTGCTATAGCCTTTGTCATATTCAAATTTCATGGGCTTGGTCAGTTCGTGCATGGTCCAATCCGGGGCTTCAAACCAATAAGCTCCTGCCATTACATCAATAAGTCCATCCTGATTGACATCTCCTACCGCAACTCCCTCAGCCACAAAATCATTGGTCAGGACATGTTTTTTGAAAGTTATCTGTTCACCTTTTACCGCTTGTGGGGACTGTTGTAGGGATTGTTGGGAATTACAGGACAAAAACAAAATCAGCACAGGAAGGAACAGCATATTCCTGCTTATACAATGTGTCGAATTCTTTTGATTGGTATTTTGGGTTTTCATTTCTTCTTATTTAATGTTCAATAAATAAACAAGTAATCCGTCAAACTCTTCCATTGATAAGGTGGTATGGAAGTTATCCGGCATCAAGGTGTATTTGGATGGGACCATTTCCTTGATTTCCTGACGGGAAACGGTAAACTCCTCTCCTACTTGATTGGCCAATACTACTGTTTGTCCTTCTTCCCTCCTAAAGAGTCCTGACACTATTTGGCCATTTTTAAGGCTAATATTATAGGTCCTGAAGTTTTCTGTAATATTTCGGTTCGGATCCAGGATTTTGGTCGCCAAAGCAGTTTTGCCCCAATTGCCTACACCATCCAATTGAGGTCCGATCAGGCCACCTTTTTTATCGATCTGATGACACATACTGCAATTGTTTTCATAAATAAGGCCACCATCAATTTGACTATTATTAGGATCAAAATCTGCTAACCTGCTGGCAATCAACTCCACCCTTTCCTTTGAAATCGGGATCAAATTAGCCGTAAGTTCTTCATAATCCTTCAGCTGTGCTTGGGAAATATTGGCCAATAATGGTTCTTCTACCGACCTTGTTTTTAACAACCTGGCAGGGGCATAGCCATTTCGGATCAAGGTCATCAATTGGCTTTTTCCCTGAGGGCTTTTGACGAAAACGGAAGCGATAGTCTCCTGTAATTCGGTGGGAGAATTTTTCATGGCTTCACCGAGTAAATTCCTTGCCCTGTTATCATCCCATGTACCTATAGCCTCCGCAAACTTCCTCCTCATGCCGGTTTCTTCATCACCGTCGTATATTCTTTCAGCTATTATCACAGCGGATTTCGCAGGATTTATCTGCATTAATGCCTTTGCTCCGGATGACCTTACTTCCTCATCCACATCTTTATTTGAAATCAATTTCATGATTGATGGTGAAAGAGCAGACATTTTATACCTGGAAGCTGTTCCATTGGCATATATGACTCTTTGTTTATCAGCATCAGTCCAAGTGCCTGCATTTGGTACATTTTCAAGGATTTCAGTGGCTAAGTCCCTATACCAGTTGGCAAAGGAAGAAGGGGCTTTCATCCCCTTTTGGTTCAAACCCTGATCTGCAGCAATTGCCCATTTATAAGCTTCATCAGGCTTTGATTCAACAGTTTTTTTAACCCATTGTAATAATCTTTCCAACCTGGGCGTATCAACACTCCGCGCAATTGACTCAGTATAGGCTATACTCTTTTCCTTTGGTTCATCATAGGATTCCACATGCGCCAAAAGAAAATCTCCTGCTTCTGGAAAAGTCAAATCTGAAGACACAAGTGCAATCAATCTTGCCTCCTCATCGGTCCAGTCTTCTTTCATGGCCATTTGCATGATTTCCTTTTTTTGCAAATGATTGGAAAGTACCATCAGGACAGTATATGCCAAATGGCTGTCATAAGCAGGAACTTGGGTATGAAGTGCTACCAGAGCTTTATAGCTTTTCGGGTTGGGATGTCTGCTCAACATTTCTGCAGCAGCCCTTTGGACATGGGGGTCTGAATCCGATAAATCCCGGATTGCCCAGGATAATTGCATATCTGATAATTGAAGATAGTTTGCCATTAATTTATAGGCGTGTACTTTAACCCTCCTGTCCTGATGTCTGATGGCCGATTCTAAAATATCCTCTTGTAAAGCATCCAAGCGGAAAAGTGCCCAAATCCCCTGTATATATTGGACAGGATCTGTATTGTTATCTTTAACCAATTCCAAAAGCTGTGGGATAGCGGATTTCCCCACTCTATCCACCAATTCATCAGTTGCCGTCATTCTGATCTGAAGGATGGGATTGCCCATTCCTTCGATCAATTCCTCCTGATTGGCTTTGGACCAATCAGTGATGGGTCTTTGATTACCCTTATATGTGATTTTCCAGATCCTCCCACTTACCCTGTCTCTTCCGGGATGGTTCAAAGGAACTTCATAATGTCCGATGATCCGGTTATAGAAATCCGCAATATACATGGCACCATCGGGGCCGATTTTGATATCCACAGGTCTGAACCAAGGGTCTTTGCTGACCAAAAAATCCTCCTGCTTGATGGCTGTTGGCGTACTTCCGTTGAACTCCATGGTATTCCTGCTGATCCTACAGGTAACCACATCACCTGAGTAAAAACTGTTTCTAAATTCCTCAGGAAACTGATCATCGGTATAATATGCCAATCCGGAAAGGGCCGTTGACTTCAATGCATAATCCATCATGGTAGGTGCAAAACCCATATTAGGCTCTTTCTTGCCCCATTGGGTATAGTTCCCACCCCAAATCAACTGGAAAATCGGGAGCGTATGGCAGTCGGCAGAATAGTGGTATCCCATTTCATCGTAATCCGACCCAAAAGGATTGATACGCCCGTCTGTGGTTTTCTCCACCCTGCTGCCATCCATCTTAAACCTAAAAGTATTTCCGGATACCATCCGGATAGAATCACCGTCTTTTCCTGCAATGGTAGAGATATTGGAAAATCCATGGGAAGCATGTATCCAGCCGTCGAAACCCCGAAATAAATTATTGACCATTCCATGGGTATCCTTGTGCTCAAATTCACCTAAAAGGATCTCCCTTTGGTCAGCAATATTATCTCCGTTGGTATCCAAAAACTTATAAATATAAGGAATGGAATAACCGATTGCGCCTCCTTTGATGGGTACAATTCCGATGGGGATATTCAAGTCATTGGCAAAATCCTGAATTTTATCCGCCTTACCATCTCCATTGGTATCCTCCAAAATGGTAATCCGGTCTTTCCCTCCTCCATCACCGGCAGCAATGGGATATTCTGAAGACTGCGTCACCCAAAGTCTGCCCTTTTCATCAAAAGCCATATTGATAGGCTTGGTAATATCCGGTTCTGAGGCAAAAAGAGTCACTTCAAATCCCGGTGGAAGAACAAAACTGAGTCTCTCCTCCTCGGGAGTCTGAAATTCAGAAGTCCTTACATGCTCTGCATAAATGTCGATTTCATTTTCTTCCTCCTCTTTTATTTCATTTTTTTGACAACTATATAAAAGACATGCAAAAATCAGAAAGATTAAATTGGGTTTGTTTGTAAAATTCATAGGAATGACCAAATGGTAAAATTCAGATGCTAGGCTTACTAAACTTAATTTTAATTTTGAGAAGAAACAATAAACTCCATGGCTATTGGGGTAAATATGGTGATGGGTGGATTTTCATGTTGCCATTAGGTAATATTTTATTGTTCCTTGAAAGTTTTTGCAATGTGTCCATTAAGATAAAATTCGATATCCAAAAAATGCCGTAGGCATGACAGAAATTATAGCCCCCTGTTTCAACAAGGAATAATCGTAATCAATCGAAATGGCTAATGCCGTAGGCCCGTCCGACTGGTCATCCGGGCGGGCATGACCGATAAATTTTTCATTTTTATAAATGAAATTGGGAATCCTAAAAAATGTCTTACCCATTTTAAATTGAATAATTTCGATACAAATTAGGATTAGGAACGCACCCTAGGGTCAGATTGTACAGTCCAGGTGACACAGTTCAACAACCCTCCATAATAGCCGATTTCATTGAAATTGATGGTTTCAATAATCCGATCGGGAAAAGTTTTCTTAAAAATATTTTTGATCTCTCTATCCTTGTTTCCTTCAACTTCAAATATCGGGACCACAATCAGGTTTTTCACTTCAAGATAATTGACATAGCATCCGATGGCGTTTAAGGGGTACTTCTTCAGATGATATTCAAAAAAAGGAATATCAATATAGTCCAGACCGTTTTCTTCGAGCAGCACATTCATTTCTTTGGTCCAATACTGATATTCCAGATCACGATCGTTTCCGATTAAGGTACTTTCGTCCACAAAACGCACCATCCCATCGGCATGACCTGTATAATCCATTTTGACCTGTGGAATGATGATTACTTCGGTCTCCAACTGATTTTCAAGTTCCGAAACCAATTTGGCTTTGTTGGAATAATCCGGGTTTTCATCAAAAAACCTATCAGTCATAATCACCTTATCGGACCAACTGACCAAATTGCCACCATCAAGAATGATGTTTGATTTTTCGGCTACAATCCCATTTTCTGTACAGACAAAATCCGGGTCGGTGTAATATTCGGGGTAAGGCTTCAGGTAGGAAGGTTCATACCTGAACTGAACAAATCTATCCTTTGAGACCTGTATGGGCATATAATCTCGGCACCAGATATCTTTGGCCCCTGAGAGAAAATGAAATGGAATCCGGTGTTTGGTCAAAATTGCCATCAACTCCCTACAAGTTTCTGAATATCTGAAATCACTGAGCAGCAACTGTGAAAGAAAGACAGTATCGGTATCGGCACCTTTTATCATATTGGGAATTGGGAATTCTAATGGAAAAAATATCTCCTTAAAGGTAGGTATTTTAAAACTAAGAGAGGGCGATGGGTCCTGTATTTTTGAGCGGGTTCAAAATGTTTTGGTGGATGATCACCAAAATCTGATTGACCCCTTCAAATGAATTGGCCTCCAGATCAATATTTTTATCACTATCTACTGTACCAACATACACCATTTTATAAGCCGCCAGCAATCTTCTCAATTCAAGAGAAGTGGTCAGCAGTTCATTGGGAATATGTTTTCCAACTTCCAATAACTGAAATTCCACTCCCTCAGCAAATGCCAGTTCAGAGAATAACAGATCAAGGTTTTTCTGAAATGAAATCTGGGCGATATACCGTGCTGATAGTTTGTGTGACAAAACTGTATTGCTGCGAAGTACTTTCCTTCCCAGCAATTGTTCCGTAACAGGGTCATTAAGGATACTGACAATTTTGGACAAAAATTCATGGTTATTTTGATTGGTCGAAATCAACAACATCGTTAACCTAAAACCATGCTCGTCATCCAAATTGATGATAATATTATCAAAATTACCATCACGTAACTTTTTCAGAAAACCGGGTTTGAAATAATCCATTGGATCATCAAAAACAAAAAATGCCTCTCTCAGCGCCGCCAAGCTTGAGGGATCTATAAAATCATCAATATTGCCCAATGGCCATGCGTCCCCGATCACACAGATGTTTTTGCTGGCCACCTCATTTGGAATCACAATGCCGTCTTTGTTCAACAACAAAGGATCATGTGTTACCGGGGAATATTTGATATTCTTGACGTTGGTAGTCAAAAACAACAGCCAGTCTGAATTTTGTAAAGGCTGATCAAATGGACTCAAATTGATCTGAAAACGGCCTTCCGCTGTAACTCCGGAAAATCCGAGCAAGGTTCCTCCCTTGAAATTCAGCAAAAGCTCTTCGAATAACATCCCCTCAAGTTTACCCGAAGAAGAGAAGTTTTTGGGATTTACAAATTGTATGGTAGATCCATCAAATGATAAGATTTCAAAAAACACCTTGTAATAAACCACATCAACCTTGGCCCTGGAAAGAATACTCCCAATAACATCTCCCGGAGTGATTACTGTAAAGAATGAGCCCAATCCAGTAGAAGTCAGTTCCTTGGCAATCCTTGTACTGTCCGGATTACTTGACAGCTCTATGGAACATTTCAATGGACTCTTTGATGCCTGTCTTTCGGATAAGTGTTGGAAAAAAGGACGATGATTGGAAAGTGTGGTCAATATCTTCAAATTGAAATTGTCAGAGTCAAAATCATCTTCAATATGGTCCGGCAATAACAACACAATCCCAAGGGCATTAAAAACGGAAAGTCTTTTAAAAGTTTTGAAGTTCAATACATCTCCCTGACGAACAAAAACTTCCAAATTTGGCCACCTTTCTTTGTTGTAAGTAGTCCTGAAGTAACTGACCAATTTGGACTCGGAAAAAAGGAGCACAACATCTTCAAATGTTCCTTGATCTTTCGCCCTGATATTCAATTGATCTAAAATCAAAGGCAACTTGACATTATAATTGACAATCAAAATGTGATTTTTTTTGACATAAGGAAGTGACCCGCTTTTAATGTTATCAATCAAAGTGGTCAAGGCGGCTGATAAAACCGAAATGATAAAAGAGAACAAAACCAATCCTATCAAAACCTGCACAAGCCCTACCACCAACTGAACAGGTCCGATGGCATTGGCATAGCTGGCAGGGTCGGCAAAAAGGCGGTAACTAGTAGAAAGGTCACCAATCAAAGGGGCCAACAAAATAATCACCAATGCACTCGCAATGAATATAGCGATCAATTGTACCGAAACCGGTGCCAAAGCAAATTTTTCTCTTGAGAATATTCTGCTCAGCTTTCGCCGAAAAAGTTTAGTCATATCTGTCAGAACAAAGGTGGTTTGTTACTAGGAATTCTAAATATAACAACCAATGGTCAGTAAATGACAAAATTCTGTTGAAAATCAAATCGTATGTCCGCTCAAAATCATCCCATCTTTCATAGACTTCAGATAGGTGACGGTTTTCCCATCCTCTCCCACTTCACAAACCCGGTAACCCGGATGGGGAGAACCCCAACTTCCACCAAAATGTCCAGACCATAGATATGGTTTTTTACGGTTGAGCATGATGCCGTCCACATCATGGTCATGTCCATGGAATACAGCACGGACATTGGGATAGCTTCCGATCATTTCCAGTATCTCCTCACATGCAATTCCATGCTTTGTCCAATCATTTTGGGAAATATGGATACAGATGAATACATGGGAAAGGTGCTTGAAATCCTCTAATTTCTTTTTCAAAAATTCAGCATTGACACAAAGGTAGTCTCCTGCCTGATTGGAACTGTTGGCAAGAATAAACCCAAACTTACCTTTGCTGACAAAGAAATGGTCTGCAGGAATTCCCCATATTTTTTCCCACTCGGGTTCTGAAATGCGGTCATGGTTTCCTTTCACAGGAAAATATGGGACCTTGAGTGTGTCATATACTTTTTTGACCTCAGGCATCCATTTGGGTTCGTCGTGTATCAGATCCCCATTGAAAACCACAAAATCCACGTTTTCCTCCAAATGAATGGCCTCGATCAACTTTTTGTGAGTTTTATCAAAGTCAGTATCGGGCTGACCAAAATGTCCATCAGAGGCAATGATGAATCTCAATGTTGGATTAACGGGAAAATGCATTTTCCCAAATGTGATGAATGGCATAGTGGAAATGGCGCTACTTAATACAGTTAGCTTTTTTAAGAAAGGTCTTCGGTTCATATCAATAATGTTTTTGCAATAATTCTCAAAAGAATCTTGTCAGGTATTGATATCCCAAAGAAGTCAGGATGGCAAAACCAAAGCTGAGAAGTGTCCCTATCAGGATATATTCGGTCAGTTTTCGGTCTTTGGATTCTTTCAGATCACCAAAGCGGAAAACAGACTTTGCCGTGATCAAAAAACCCACTGCTTCCCAATGATCGGTGATTATGAATATAAAAACCAATAGTCTTTCGAGAATCCCAATATATTTTCCGGCATTTGGAAGTGACTGATCTTCCCCATCCATGATTTGAATTGACCACTTATACAGGAGCACATTCATGATGATTGAAACAGCAAAAACCAAAAATACCAAAGCAGTCAAATACGACCAGAATCTAATTGATTGCAGGTAGTCCAACCATGACATGTCAGGATATATCCAGATCAATGTCAGGGCTACAATCACCGAGAAATGAAGAAATTGGTCAAAAACAAACCAGAAAGTTTTATTTGTCGGTTTCTGAAAAGAGAGCTTGGCCCAATCTATAAGAAAATGGGGAACCGTGATCCCTAAAGCCAATGGCCAATAGCTAAGGTCAAAAAATAACAACATCACCAAAGCCCCATGTATCAAAACATGTAAGTAAAGCTTGGAGGATTTTCCTTTATTTTTCGTTTTGTCTTCAATCCATGATCTTGATTGCAGGATAAAATCACCTATAAGATGTGCCAAGAGGAGTTTAATAAATATGATCATGGATGAAGTTTTTTGAGTTTTAGTTTATAAACATTGTCCAACTCCATCAATTCTTCAAAATAGGCCCTTTTAAATCTTCCGCTGACGGATTGCTGTTCGAGTTCAAGCATTGAGGCAATTTCAACTTGTCTTAAATGTGGATTTCCCAATGCAATCTCTACTATCTCTGCTGCATTCACCGTCCAGTTATCCATTACGATCAATGCCAGTTTGAACATCAGGTTCATTTCCCTGTCAAAATCTTCCCAATCTGTTTTAATGAGAAGGTTTTGTTCCTGTTTGCGCAGGAGTTCAAATGCTTCTCCGGAATGATAGTATGCAGAACCCGTCCGCATTCCTATTGGGGTATTGTCGTTATGTTTTTCACCAACCCCTATGGACATTCGCACATCTACCGGTCCTGTCCTTTTTTGTAATTGATCACCTGTGATGGATTTGATGGTTGCTTTGATCATTAAAGCTTTTTGTAAAGCATCCAATGGATCTAACACCTCCAACTGAAAACTATCCCCTCGGAATATTTCCCAGCTTTCATTGACCCTTCCCCATCTTGAAAACAAAGACTGAATGGGAATCAGCCACTCCTGCTGACTCTCCAGACTTCTTGAATCAATAATATCCCCTGTAATGACTGCGATCATAGCGATTTGAATATCGTCTGAATAAACGATAAATCCAAATATCGCTTAATTATACGATAAAATAAAATATCGCCTTATTAGACGATATTTTTCAGTATTCGGTGGGCAGTTTTCAGTGTTCAGTGGACAGTGGGCAGTGTTCAGTGGTCAGTGGGCAGTTATCAGTGGTCAGTGGGCAGTTATCAGTGTTCAGATTACAGTGTTCGGTGTTTTTCGGTATTCAATAATCAATTGGCAGTTTGTTGGGTGTTCAGTATTTAGTGTTCAGCATGGATCTGCTTCATTTGCCTGAGTTTAGTAGATAGTTGGCAGTATTTGGTGTTCAGTTCAATTGCCAACTGCGATTGCCGAGTTAGACTGTAAACTGAGACTGTAAAACTGAGACTGCCTACTGGATTACAGTTTTCAACAGTTCACTGCCTACTGTGTCTGATGGGAATACAAACTGCAAACTGCGACTGCACACTGCGACTACTTACGCCGACTGCCTACTGAAAACTGCCCACTAAGACTGTAAGCTGCGACTGCAAACTGAGACTACGCACTGCCTACTGTAAACTGTAAACTGCCTACTGAACACTGCCTACTGAAAACTGCTTACTGAATACTGCCTACTGAAAACTGAACCTAATCCTCTCCCCAATCTCCGCCAATTCTTCTTTGCTGAGTTTAAGCTTAGGACGGGTGAAGTTGATGTCATCCATGGTTTTTAGCGGGACAAGATGTACATGTACATGGGGTACTTCCAAACCAATCACTGCTACGCCTACTCTCGTGCACTTGATGGATTTGTCTATGGCTTTGGCTACCTTTTTGGAAAAAACATGGAGACCGGCCAAAGTTTGGTCATCGAGATCAAAAATATAATCCACTTCTTTTTTGGGAACTACAAGCACATGTCCTTTGACCAAGGGCATGATATCCAGAAATGCGATGTAATGTTCATCCTCGGCAATGATTTCTGCAGGGATTTCTCTGTTGATGATTTTAGTAAAGATTGATGCCATGGGAGTAAAAATAAAAAATCCCGAAGGAGAAACCATCGGGAGTATGAAGTTTTAATAAGAAATATCCAGAATTTCAAATTCCAATGTTCCTGCCGGGGCCTGGATTTGGGCGATATCGCCTTTCGATTTTCCATTGAGCCCTTTTCCAAAAGGCGAGGCCAATGAAATCTTACCTGCCTTCAGGTCAGCTTCTTCCTCAGAAACCAAGGTATAGGTAACGGTCATGCCGTTTTTGACATTTTTGATTTTAACAGTACTTAGAATACCCACCTTCGAAGTATCCATTTTGGAATTGTCCATCACACGGGCATTGCCGACTACTGCTTCCAATTTGGCTATTTTCAATTCCAGAAGCCCTTGGGCATCTTTGGCAGCATCATATTCTGCGTTTTCACTTAGGTCGCCTTTGTCTCTTGCTTCTGCAATTTGCTTGGCAATATCGTGCCTTCCTTTGGTTTTCAATTCCTGAAGTTCATCCTTCAGTTTTTTCAGACCCTCTTCGGTGTAATACTGTATGTTTCCCATGACATTAAAATTTACTATGGCTATGAAAAATAGAAGAAACGGTTTCATTGCTGAAACCGTTTCTTCCATGCTTTCGCTATTTGTATGGGTCAAAGATAATGATTACTCTAGGAGAAAGCAATTTTAGGCGGAAAAAGAAAAATTCAAGGGTCAATAAAAACCTAAGTAAAAAGAAAATTTCACTTTAAAAAATTATCTCCCCAACCAAAAATAAATTAAAACAGTCACCAAGCAGAGTAATGTAGAAAGGGGTTTGGCATATTTCCACTCTTTTAAATCAATAGGGCTTTTAGAAATATGTCTGGAAAAAGGGCCCCGCTTAAATCCGAGACTGACCAAATACATCACCATCAGATTAAGCAAAAACTCTATCCCCCAAATATGGATAAAGTGTAGGTTGACTTCCATGACAAAAGTGGTCATTAAATAAAAAGACAAGCCTGTGGCCAATCCTACTTTTGCTCCTGTGGCAGAAATCTGTGGTATAAAGAAACCTGCGATCAAAACTGATGCAATGGGGATAAAGAAAATACCGTTCAATTGCTGCATCAATTGATACAATCCATCAGGGGCATTGGCCACCATCGGAGCTACCAAAATTGCCAATATGGCCAGGACCAGAGAACTCCATCTTCCCACCCTTACCAAGTTTCTGTCAGAAGTCTTTGGAGAGATGATTTTTTTGTAAATATCCAGACTGAAAATAGTTGCTGCTGAATTCAAAACAGAATTAAAAGTGCTCAATATCGCCCCCAATACCACGGCAGCAAAAAAACCGACCAAACTTAAGGGCAACACTTTTTTCAACAATACAGGATAGATATAATCCTGATCTCCATAATATTGCTCACCGTAATAATAAAAGGCAATGATTCCCGGCAATACAATAATCAAAGGAATCAGGATTTTGAAAATCCCTGTAAATAATAACCCCTTTTGGGCCTCCGCCATGTTCTTTGCTCCCAATGCCCTTTGGATGATGGTTTGGTTCATTCCCCAAAAATAAAGCTGATTGATCATCAGACCGGTGAATAATGTACTAAATGGCATTACTGAATCCTCCGCTCCGATAACATTGAATTTTTCAGGAACGGTTTCATAAACCATACCCATGCCTTGGAGAATGTTGCCATTGCCTATATCCCAAAGTGCAAATACCGGAACCAGCAAGCCTCCAATCATCAGCCCTACCGCATTGACAGTATCCGAAATGGCAACTGCCTTCAAACCTCCAAAAATGGCATATATGGACCCTATCACACCTATAGTAATTACTGTCAACCAAATACCTTCCGATTTGCTGACCTGCAAAACCTCTGAGACATTGAAAATACTCTCCAAGTTGATTGCCCCGGTGTAAAGGACAATGGGAAGCAATGTCACTACAAATGAAAGCATCAGGAGAAGTGCCACAATGGTCTTGGTCGTGGCATCATACCTGCTTTCCAGATATTGTGGAATTGTGGTCAATCCCATTCTGAGGTAAATCGGAATAAAATAAAGAGCTGCTATCACCAATGCAATGGCAGAGGTGACTTCCCAGGCGATGATGATCATCCCGTTTTTATAGGCAGACCCGTTCATTCCTATCAGATGCTCTGTGGAAATATTGGTCAGAATCATGGATCCTGCTATCACTCCACCCGTCAGCGTCCTGCCTCCCAAATAATATCCTTCCTTTGAGCTGAGATCATCCTTTCTTAACCTATACCAAGAATAGATCGCAACAAAAAATGTAAATCCAAGGAAGGAAAGGGTGGTGAGCATTTAAGGTTTTTGGGAATGAGCTATTGTGGATATTGGAAGATATTGATAGAAATTGATGAAAATTAAATGGATATTTTGGGGTAGTTAGAATGAGTTAAGTTGGAAGTCCGAAGTGGGAAGACTTCCATATCTCCTACTTAGGACTTCCTACTTTGTACATGGTACTTAGTTCATTGTACCAAGAAACTCTTAGCCTAAAACCTCAAAACTCCCGGCAGATACTTCGCCACCAAATCCTCATAATAGGGTCTTAGGGCTTTGGCATCAGGTGGAACCGGGACTTTGGAATAAAGATCGTAGTGATTGAATTTGTCCACCCATTTGAACATCTCCCGGTCATGGTCATTAAGCAAGTGGTCATATGAGTTTTCCCTATGTTGGGCATAGAAGGAATGGTAGCGGATCATGTAGAGTGCAGGTTCGGGCATATAGGCTTTCACCATCTGATAAAGGTACTCATCATGTCCCCAAGACATTTTCACATTATTCAAGCCACAATTCGGCTTGTAAATCCCATATTTGGTATTAAAGCGTTCGTCTTTGGAATCAGGATTGGCATCAAAATATTCTGGGTAAACTATGGTTTCAGCATGTTTGCAGCCTACCGGAAAGGTATCCCCTACCACAGCCCATTGAGGTTCTCCAAATAAACAGAGTACCTTACCCAAATCATGGATAAAACCTGTCAATACAAACCAATCAGGTTGTCCGTCCTGCCTGATGGATTCTGATGTTTGTAGCAGGTGCTGCAATTGATCCAAATTGGTATCAGGATCTGAATCATCCACAAGGGTATTGAGATAATCCACCGCATCCCAAAAAGGCATTTCTTTTTTCTCAAACTTCAAAAACTCACTTTCTTTTTCCACCACAAAATCATAGGTCTGATAGGTATGGTTCAGTCTGTAAAATTCCCGAACAGTATCAACTCTTTCCGAATCATGGTAATTTCTATATTCATCCTTTGCTTTTGTCTGTTTTGTTTTGGGTTCAGGATACCTCACCAAAAGGTCTTCTTCCCATTCCTCGATATTTTTTAGCGGAGACTTTTCCTGATCTGAAAGTTTGGAATTCATAGGTTTATTATTTTGAAACTGAAATATAAAAAGATATCGGCAAACAGTTGATTTTTAATGGGTAAAGTTTCTAGACCTCTCTCCCGTACTGTTGTCGGGATCGAGGTGAGAAGGACAGGGAGTTAGACCTCTCCTGTCGTACCAATGACATAAAACGGAGCAGGCCGTCATGCTGATCCCCCCGATAGCTATCGGGGCTATCGTGGAGAAGCATCTCAGGAAGAGGATGATTTTAAGTTAAATGCTTTTCCAGTATTCAACCGTCTAAAGGTACCTCTTGAGATTCCTCGTACCTCGGAATGACGGTTAACTTGACGTCATTTTCATTTCTGAACGTTTACAAATTGTTGTAAACTAGAGGTTACAAGGATAAATATTTTTAAAGAGCTGTCTTTTTTTATGAATTAATACTTGCATTCTAAAACCCCGCCCCCTTTATCTTTTCCACCAAAACCTGATTGATTTTTTCATAGGACTGATGGGTCCATCCTGCGATATGTGGACTGAAAATGACATTCTCTCTAGCTGCTAATTTTTCAAAAGCATTCTTTTGAGTCTTAGTAAAAGTGGAGAACTTCTCATTTTCCAAAACATCCAAAACAGCCCCCAGGATAATGCCCTTATCCATTGCCTCATTCATTGTATCAAAAGTTATGATTTCACCACGTGCAGTGTTGATTAGATAAAAAGGCTTCTCAAATTGCTCCAGGACTTCCATTGTAAAAAAGTTTCTGGTCTCAGGAGTCAAAGGCACATGCATGCTGACAATATCCGCTTCTTGCTGCAATTGTCTGAAACCAACTTCAGTGACATGAAAAGTTCCAAAACCACTTTTGTATTTGTCATAAGCCAAGATATTCACATCAAATCCGGAAAGTTTTCTGGCAATCGCTTCCCCCATATTCCCATAACCAATGATTCCGAATGTCTTTCCCTGCAACTCTTCACCCCTGTTTTCCTCCCTTCTCCAAATCCCTTTCCTCACCTCCTGATCTGCCCTACCGATATAATTGAACAAAGACAAAAGCATCCCAATGGCCTGTTCGCCAACAGCGTCTCTGTTTCCTTCCGCGGCATGAAATAATTTAATATCTCTTTTCTCCAAATATTTAAGGTCAATATTGTCCAAGCCTGCCCCTGCCCTTCCAATAAACTTCAGGTTGGTGGCTTTTTCCAATAAAGGTTTATTCAATGGAGTTTTTGACCTGATAATAAGTCCAACATAATCCTTGATGACTGCTTCAATTTCACCCCTATCTATTTCCGGTTTATAATCAACTTGGAAACCTTCACTTTCCAGCAAAGGTATAATACTCAAATGCATTTCATCGATAATCAGGATTTTCATTGGGATGGAAAGTTGGAAGGTTTTGGCGTTAATAGTTATTGAGTAATTTCCTGCAAAGCTAAGAGATATTGGGAAGAAAGCTTAACTATAAAAGTTTTAGCAAGACCCATGGAAAAACCCACCGTCTGAGAAGGTGGGTTTTTTCAGCTCCTAATAGTATCCATTTGGGGAATTAAGAAAAATCCAATCCGGTTTTAAGAATAAGCAATGTAGCTATTTTTTTACCTAAAGCTAATTCCGAGACTGATTTCAAAACTTCAACGATAAACCCAACATCAACTGTTGGAACCTAAAATCACCGGCACCGGTAAATACATTGTCAATATCTACTCTCTGCCCGTCCAAGACTCTCTCATAGCGAAGGTCAAGACCGAGATTACCCAGGTTCAACCCCACACCAAACTGGTAACCTGAATTGTATTTCTCATAGTCAAAGTTCCTAAGTTCATCTTCGAGATAATAGTGAAAGGAAGGACCGGCAAAAACCGAGACCAAAGATCCTAATAAGTTGACCCCTAGTAAAATCGGTGCATCCAGTCTTTGTGTAGTTAATTTAACTTGATTGACTTGGGAAGTAAGATTGGTGTAATTCATTTCAGGTCTGAGAAAAACCGGTCCTGCATTGACTTTACCAAAAATGCCAAGATGATAACCCAAGTTTTCCCTTGGATCACCCCATATGGCTTCTGCATCTTTGAAATATTGACCATTGGAATTGTAATTGAGGCCACCTTTGATTCCAAAACCGCCTCTTGTCTGCGCATGAGCGGATTGGTAAAATGCCGTCAACGCCAATAATAAAATAATGGATTTAAATGCTGTCTTCATAATTGTGGATTTATAGTGGGTATAATTTTTTCAACTAACAAAACACATCAATCTAATTGGTTGTTAAATAACGTAATTCCGTTTGAAAAAGGTATTTCAGACACAAATTGAATTTCCTATATTGAAATGAACCCTTTTAACAGGAATTAACAGTGATTCGCGAACTAAAATCATGCCTTAATAATTTATACTGAAATAAATAAGTAAAAAATACCATGAAAAACACCCGAAATTTATTATTACTGGTACTTGTACAGGTTTTTAGTTTCTCTGTAGCTTCTTGTTCCCCCGTCGAAAACAAGAATGAAAAAATATCCCATGCTGAAGAACAATATTCCGGACCAAGCCAGTTGGCTACATTTGCCGGAGGATGTTTTTGGTGCATTGAGGCACCTTTCGAAGGAATTCCCGGTATCATCTCGGTAGTGTCCGGTTATTCAGGTGGAAAAGAGAAAAACCCTTCATATAATGATGTGGCGGGCGGAAAGACCAGCCACCGTGAATCCGTACAGATCAGGTTCAACCCTGATATCATCAGTTTCAGCGAGCTTTTGGATATTTTTTGGCAGCAATTTGATCCAACAGATGAAGGAGGTTCTTTTTATGACAGGGGTTTTCAATATACTTCCGCAGTGTTTTATCATGACAAACTACAGAAGGAAACAGTTGAAGTATCGATTAAAAAACTGAATAAATCGGGCATATTTGAAAAATCCATTGTAACTCCTGTTATCAAATTCAGTAATTTTTATCCAGCAGAAGCGTATCATCAGGATTATTACAAAAAGAACCCAACCGAGTATTACGCTTATAGAAAAGGCTCTGGAAGGGATGCATTTATTGCCAAACATTGGCCAGTAAACCTTGAAAACCAATACAAAAAACCTTCTGATGCAGAAATTAAAAAAA